>CAZNSM010000050.1:10767-18971 GCA_964575615.1 uncultured Pirellulales bacterium
GCGGCCGCCTGCCGGAGCCTGGGGGGCCTTCCGTGCAGAAGGCCCCTGTGTGCTCAGATGCACTCGTGGTAACTGTCGGGCGCGAATTCGAGCGTTGTCGCCGGCGCGAAACCGGCCGGGATCTTGTCACGCCCCGAGCGGTGGAATACGAGGTCCGTGTTGCCGGCCAGTTCCATCCGATCGTCGGAGTAATTGATGATGGAGCCGTTGATCGTGCCGCCGGCGTTGCCGTAGAACTGAACCCCGCTGGCGGCGATCACCCCGTTGATCATGCTGGCGTTGCCGCCAAACGACACGCTGAACCCCGGCGCGACAATGAACGTCCCGGTCTCTTCCGTCAGCGTCCCGAACTCCTCGGCGGACAAGGTGGAGACGTCGTTACTGACCACGGTTCCGCCGAAATCGAGCTGGTTGAGTTCCGACGGCGCTTCCAACTGCCCCTCGGCTACGATGATGCCGTTGATCGTTGCGTTGCCGACGAAGCGGACGACATTGGGCTGGCGGACGTAGACGATGCCGTTGATGGTCGTATTGCCGGTGAACTGCGGATTGGTGTCCGGCGGGATCTCGATGTTGGTCAGCGTGGTGTTCGAGGTCGGATCGCCCGGCTGAAACGTGGTCTGGATATAGCCTTCGAAGTCCTGTGGATTGGGCACGGGGAACGTGCAGGCATCGGCGCCGATGGTGATGTACTGTGCAGCGGCTTCGCCGGTGGCGCCATACACGGAACTGCTGTTGGCGATGTCGATGTAGGCAAAGCCGTTGGCGATGGTCACTTTGCCGGCGATCGAAGATTTCCCGATCATCTCGAGGGCCAGGGCGCTGCTGAGGCTCTCGATGTAGATATCGGCCCAGAATTTCTCGTTGAACGTCTCGATGTCCACGTTGCCCTGGGTCATCAAAGGTCCCCGGGTGGCAATGCCGTAGTCGAAGATGGGATTGCCGATCTCCTTGAACTGGTAGCTGACGGCCACCCGTTTGCTGGCTCGAGCGCCGCTGCCGGTGATCGTGATGTCGATGGCGTCGTAGTCGGTTGCACCGTCGAGGAGGCGGCCGTAGGTCAGTGCGGCTGTGAAGCTGGTCCTGGTCGCTCCGTCCAGGCTGACCTGCGGTATGGTGATCGTGCCGTCCTGGTACGAGACGGCCATGTTCGGCAGATCGGCGAATTTGGCCTCCAGCTCATCGAAGAGGTCCTCCAGGCGACTGGTCGGGGCCCCGCCGGGAAGGCTGATGTCGTTGAGGTAATACCGCAGGACTTCGAGACCCGAATGGGCGCTGGCGAGCGCGCGGCCGGCATCCTGCTGGTTGCTGGCGACCTGAACGTTGGCGCCGGAGATCGTCGCCATGGCGATGGACAGCGAGGAGAGCACCGCCAGAAAGATGAGCGAAAGGACCAGCGCAGAACCGCGTCGACGGCGGATGGTGATACACGAGGACGGTTTCATTTCTTCCCCCGATGTTGCCTGATGTGCTCAGTCAATTGCGCCTACCATCAAAAGCTCCACTAAAACATAGGACATCGGGAAGGCCGTTGACGTTGGCCGGTGGCTAAAACCGGCAAGCAAATGACGCAACGAGGCAGGGGATGGCTAAACATCTTGCCGTTCGGCGAAGTAGCTGCTGCGGGCGAAGGGAGACGCCTGGACCCAGTCGAATCCGATGCTCCGCGCCTCTCGTGCCCACCACGTGAATTTTTCCGGACGCACATAGTCGATCACGTCCAGCGAGTCCCGAGAGGGCTTGAGGTACTGTCCGATCGTGATGCGCCGGCAGCCGACGGCTCGCAGGTCTCGCAGGACCTGCATCACTTCGTCGTCGGTCTCGCCCAGGCCGAGCATGATCGAGGACTTGGTGGGGATGCCGGAATATCGCCGGGCCGCCATATCGAGCAGGCGCAGGCTGAGCCGATAATCGCCGCCGGAGCGGGCCTTCGGATAGAGCGAAGGAACGGTCTCGACGTTGTGCGCGAAAACGAAAGGCAGCACGTCGGCCAGGATATCGAGGGCCTCGGACTGATTGTCGCGGAAGTCGGGGGTGAGAATCTCGAACCGCACGGAAGGGCACTGCTTGCGGACTTCGGCGATGCAGTCGCGGAAATGCCCAGCGCCTCCGTCGGGCAGATCGTCCCGATTGACGCTGGTCATCACGAGGTACTTCAAGCCCATCTGCCGGACCATCTGCGCCAGGCGCGCCGGCTCGGTGGGGTCGGGTGGCTCGGGTCGCCCTGTGGCGACCGAGCAGAACTTGCAGTTGCGCGTGCAGACCTTGCCCAGGATCAGGACGGTCGCGGTGCCGCGGCCCCAGCATTCGCCCTTGTTGGGGCAGTTCGCCTGGTCGCAGATCGTCTCGATGTGCAGCGATTCGAGCGTTTGCCCGGTGTGCTGGAAGCTGTGCCCGGCGGGCCAGGGCCGCCGCAACCACGGCGGCAGTCGTTTCGCGTTGGCGCTCATCGTCGTGGTCCCCCCAGGGGATGCCCCAGCAGCTCTTTCAGATGCGTTTTGACTGCTTCCATGTCGCAGGGCCGGCCGCTTTCCTTCTCGACCGAGGTCATCTCGACGCCGTCGAGGCCGCAGGGGACCATTACGTCGAAGAGGCTCAGGTCGTTGCAGATGTTGATCGCCATGCCGTGGTACGTCACGAACCGGCGGATGCGCACGCCGATCGAGGCAATCTTCCTGCCGCCGGTCCAGAGACCCGGAAAGCCTTTTCGCCTTTCGGCTACGACGCCCGTCCGCGCCAGCAGGTCGATGCCGATTGCTTCAAGCGTCCGGATGTATTCGCCGGCCGCCAGGCCCAGCCGTTGCAGGTGCACGATCGGATAGAAGACCAGTTGACCCGGATTGTGGGCGGTGGCGCCGCCGCCGCGCCGGATCTCGACGACGTCGATTCCCCGCCGCTTCAGCTCCTCGGGCTCGACGAGCAGCTTGTTGGCGCTGCGGCGCGCTCCGAGCGTGATCACGGGCGGATGCTCGACGATCAGCACGATATCGCCGGTCCGATCGGCCTGACGCTGTTGATTCAGTTCCTGCTGAAGGGCCAGGACCTGGCGATAGTCGGCCAGACCCAGGTCGCGGACTTCCAACGCCTCGGCGGTTGTTGCATCGATCTGGATGTCACGCGTCACTGGCGGACTCTCCCTGCGAAATCAAAAGGCAAAGTGCAAAATGCAGATCGTAGGGGCGAATCATGATTCGCCCCTACCTCATCCACCTCCGGCGGGTATGTGTGAAAACATCCGGGCAACCGTGTGGCAGTCTCAAGGCGCAGCCTTGGGGATGGCGGATATGATCGGGCCTTGTATGTCCAGAGACGTCGACACTTTCGGCCATCCCCAAGTCCTGCGGACTTGAGGCTGCCACCCAGACGCTCCAATGACCCAAGAATACCCGTGCCCTAAAACCTGCACACACACTCCGGGGGATTCCGCAATCTTGATTCTTGCCTTTTGCTGTTTGATTCATCACTGGGTGCTATTCGAGGAGCAGCTCGCCCAAGGCTTCGTGGACGGCGTCTTCGAGTGTCTCGGAGATCGTCGGGTGCGGGAACGTGATCTGGCGGATCGGCTCGCACGTGCCGATCAGCGTCCGCGCGAACGCGACGAACTCGGTCGCCAGCGGCCCGACCATCGTGACGCCCACGATCTCGTTGATCGCGTTGTCGCGAATGGCGTGAATCTGGCCGTTCGTGTCGTTCTCGGCAACGCTGCGTCCGTTGGCCTTGTAGAAGCCCTTGCCGACCGTGATATCCAGCCCTTCGGCCTGGCACTTCGCCTCGGTCTTGCCCACCGAGGCGACCTCGGGGAACGTGAAGATCACGCGCGGAATCAGGTCGTAGTCGAGCATCTCCTCGTTGCGGCCGGTGGCGTTGGCGGCGGCGACCTCCGCCTCGGCGGTCGCGCCGTGCGCCAGGTAGGTGGTGCCGACGACGTCGCCGACCGCGTAGACGCCCGGCACGTTCGTCTCCATTCTCTTGTTGACCTTGATGACCGGTCCGTTCATTTCGAGGCCCAGCGCCGAGACGATGGCCTTGTCCACCGCGGCGCGCCGCCCGACGGCTACCAGCACGCGTTCGGCCTCGATGGCCTGGCCGCCGTCGAGGTTGACCTTGGCCGACGACGGGCCTTTGTCGACGCCCGTGACCTTTCGCCCGGTCAGCGCCTCGATGCCGAGGGCCTTGAACTCGCGTTCGACCAGCCGGCTGGCCCACGAATCGAGCATCGGCAGCAGACTTTCGAGCGCCTCGACGATCGTGACTTTCGTTCCCATCGCGGCATACGCGCAGCCCAGCTCGCAGCCGATCACGCCGCCCCCGACGACGACCATCGACTTGGGAATCTCCGGCAGCGACAGCGCCTCTGTGCTGCTGATGACGACCTTGCCGTCGAACGGAAGGCTCGGGATCTGGATCGATTCGGAGCCGGTCGCCAGGATCAGTCTGCCCGCTTCGAGATCGGTCTTTTGCCCGCTGGCTTCGACCGTGACCTTCGTCGGCGAGTGGACAGCCGCCGTCCCTTCGAGGTAGGCGATCTTGGCGGACTTCATCCCGCCCTGCATGCCTTTGCGCAGGCCGGCGATGATGCTCTCGCGGCGTTGCTGGATCTTGGGCCAGTTGGGCGCCGCCGACGGGATGTTGATGCCCATCTCCGAGGCGCTGCGGGCCTTTATCAGCAGGTGCGCCGAGGCCAGCAGGGTCTTGGACGGGATGCAGCCCCAGTTCAGGCAGGTGCCTCCGATGAACTCCTTCTCGACCAGGGCCACCGAGGCCCCTCGCTGGGCGCAGCGTCTGGCGGCCCTGGCGCCGCCGGGACCGGCCCCGATCACTACAACGTCAAACCTCTCGGCCATGCTCGACTACCTCACTGTACGGGTTGGCATTTCATCGTTCAATGCTCCTCGCGCACCGGCACCCCCGGCGCGAGGGCACAGTATAGCACAATGTCCCCAGATGGCAAACCGCAACGTTGGCGGTATGGCGCAGATGTCTGAGCGAGCTTTTGTGGTGCGGCACTTTTCCGCCACAGAAAGCCGAGTGTGGCAGCCTCAAGCCCGCAGGGCTTGGGGATGGCTGAAAGTGTCGGCATCTCTGGATATACAAGGCCGAATCATATCCGCCATCCCCAAGGCTACGCCTTGAGGCTGCCACACACCTGTCCGGACGCTCTCACGTACTCTCGTATGACTACGGAGCCTTCCTGGGAGCCAGGAGCTGGAATTCCCAGATGGTCGGGCCGTCGGTCGCTTCAAGGATGTTCAGCCGGATGCGCTGGGCAGTGACAGGTTTGAAATCGGCGGTGAATTTCTCGCCGATGCGGGGCCCTTCGACGAAGGTGATCCAGGTTCCGTCGTCGGCGTATTGCAGCTCGAACCGCCGGACGCGGTCGTAGGCCTCGCTGAGCATCACCTTCGAGATCGTCTCCGGCCGGCCGAGGTCCACCTCCAGCCATGCCTGTTTGACACCCGAATCCGTGGCCCACCGCGTGCCGGGGTCGTCGTCGAACGCCTTGTCGGGACCGTGGGAAGGATTGTTCTGAAAGATGTTGGAGGCGGAGGCCTTCTTGCCTGCGGCCAGCGACGCCGACGGCAACGCCAGCGGCTCGATGTTCGCCGCCGGACCGTCCAGCGTCAGCTCCACGATCGTGTCGATCGGGTCCCGATAGTCCTGATGCACGCCGATCACGATCGCGTCGGAGGTCTGGCGGACCTTGACGGAGCCGCCGGTCAGCAGCGACGCGCTGACGATGCCCTTCGGCAACGCCGGCAGTGTGACGGTCTCGTCGCGCCAGTCAAGGATGTGGACGTAGATGGTGTTGCCCTGGTAAGTGCTGGCCAGGGAGGCGGTGGTCTTGAAGGGGCCGCCGCGAGTGCCGTAGATAGTCTGGCCGTACTTGCCGAGCCACTGGCCCATCTCGAGCAGCCGCTCCACCTGACGCGGCTCGATCCGGCCATCGGGCATCGGCCCGACGTTGAACAGCAGGTTGCCGTCGCCTCCGACGACGCGGACGAGCGTCTGGATGCACTCCTTCTCGGATTTCATCACGTCGTTGGGCTTCCAGGCCCACTGCTGGCAAATGGTCATGCAGGTTTCCCAAGGCCGGTCGTTCTGGAAATTGCCGATGCGCTGCTCCGGCGTGTCGTAGTCGCCCGCCCGGCCCTTGCTCACGCGATTGTTGATCACCAGATTCGGCTGGAGGCCCTTGAGGTACGCGTACAGCTCGTCGCCGTATTCGAGTGTCCAGGGCTCTTCCCACTGCCCGTCGAACCACATGATGCCCAGCGGGCCGTAGTTCTCGATGATCTCCCTCGTCTGGTTCTTGAGGTACTGGAAGTAACGCGGCATGTTGGGATTCGGCTTCTTCGTGCGGCCGCCGGGACTGCCCAACGGGTAATCTGGATGGTACCAGTCGCAGATCGAGTGATAGGTGCAGAACTGGATGCCGTGCTCGGCGCAGGCGTCGGCCAGCTCGCGCATCACGTCCCGCCCGAAGGGCGTGTTGCCGATGTGGTAGTCGGTGTACTTCGACGGCCACAGGCAGAACCCGTCGTGATGCTTGGACGTCAGGACGAGGTAGCGCATCCCGGCCTCTTTGGCGGTCGTGACCCACGCCTGAGCGTCGAACTGCGTGGGATCGAATCGCTTGTAGAGCTGATCGTACTCTTCGGTGGGCACCTGTTGCCCGCGCGACCAGCCGATCTCAGTGCCCTTGAGACTGACGGGGCCCCAATGCACGAAAAGCCCGAACTTCAGGTCCCGCCAAGCCTGCATCGCCTCACTCTCGGCGGCAGGGCTCGACGACGCCCAACCCGCGACGATGCACAGAACGATCCCCAACACTGACGCTGTTCGCTGGTGTCCGCACGTTGTCATAGACCGGCTCCTTTCAACGGATTCGTGTCGTGCGCGCCCAGTATACCCGCCCGTCGCCCGCCACGAAACACACAATACGTCCTATTGGTCCTATCGGACCGATCGGTCCCCACAGGGTGCGCGTGAAAGTGTCCTGGCATGTGGGTGGCAGCCTCAAACGCGCAGCGTTTGGGGATGGCGGCCTTGGCGGCTGGCAAACACCAGAAAGTGGCAATGCGAAGAGCCATCCCCAAGCTCTTCGAGCTTGAGGCTGCCACACCTGATTTCATACGCCTGAATGGGCTTTGCCCTAAGACCTGCACAGACACGCCACAAGACCTTTCAGGTTCTGCACTTGACGCCGAAGGCCGAAATCCGACAATAGATGCCGAACAGCGACGGCGGCCGAGCACCAGCAAGGGGGCAGTGCGGCGTCAGAACTCCTTGTCGAGCCGAGGAGTGCGGGAGCCATGAATGCGAGAAAGCGAATCGAAAGCCCGCGAGCATTCACCCTGATCGAGCTATTGGTGGTCATCGCGGTAATCGCGCTGCTGGTGGCGATCCTGATCCCGGCGTTGCAGCGGGCGCGGCGGCAGGCGCGGGCTGTGGTCTGCCAGGCCAACCTGAAGCAGTGGGGTCTGCACTTTGCCGCATTCGTCAGCGAGAACGATGGGTGCTTCCTGGAATGGGCGGACAGGGAGGATGGCTTCACATATGTCGAAGATAGACAGAACGGGTACTGGCTTGGTTGGGGGCCCGGGCTGATCGCGGACCCCTTGGCCCCCAGCGTGACGCAGAAGATGCGCATCTGCCCGACGGCCAGCAGACCGGCCGGCGATGTGCTCACCGTAGAGGAATACAAGACGCTGGGCTTCGATGTCCCCCCAGACCCGTGGCGCGGCGGCACCTTCCTGGCCTGGGGACGGCGGCCCGGGGAATCGCCGTGGGAGCATTACAGCAGCTTCGGCCTGAACATGTGGATCTTCGTGGGTCGATACGGCGCATCGGGGCAAAAGTCTGACGCGTCATGGCAGACCGCCGACGCTCGCGGTGCGGCTCGTGCCCCTGTCTTACTGGATAGCGTCCATCCCTTTACCTCTGCCCACGATGATGGATCGCCACCCCTACACGACGCGGTGTCGGTGCGTGCGCCAGGCCACGATGGCGACCAATCGTGTGCTAACCGCCACGAAGGTGGGGTCAATGCCCTGTTCATGGATTGGTCGGTGCGAAAGGTGGGGCTCAAGGAACTCTGGACGCTCAAGTGGCACCGTAAGTTCGACACCGTCGGGCCGTGGACCAAGGCGGGCGGCGCTGCGCCCAGCATGGCAGCACAGGCCATCGCCGCACGCGAATCATCA
>CAZNSM010000050.1:19071-29715 GCA_964575615.1 uncultured Pirellulales bacterium
TGGCAGTTGATCCCGATGCCGATGACGGTCGTATCTCGTCGCTCGTCGCCCGTCGCTCGTGAGGGACTGCTCAAGCTCTCAGGTGGTCGAGCGACGCGCGACGCACGACGCGCGACGCGCTTCGATTCGACGAGGATGCCGCAGACCTTCCTGCCGGCCAGCAGGACGTCGTTGGGCCACTTGATTTGGGCGCGCCGGCCGCCGACGGCGCCCAGGGCCTCCGCGACCGCCACAGCGCAGGTCAGGGACAGCAACTCGCCGGCCGGCGGGCTGCCGATCAGCAGCAGAGAGAACAGGAGGCTTTCGCCGTAGGGGCTATGCCACTGCGCGCCGGTTCGTCCCCGGCCGGCTGTCTGCTCCTCGGCGAAGACCACAAGGCCGTCATTCTCCGCGTTCCGGGCGTATTCGGCCGCGACGTCGTTCGTGCTGGCGGTACGTTCGTAGACGAGGACCTTGCGTCCGATCCGTCTGGTCTTGAGCTTGACGCTGATCCTGTCCGGGTCGAGTCGGTCGTCACGTGGCATGAAGATTGCTTACTTGTCCAATCCGATATCGACCGCCGCGGCCGAGTGGGTGATCGCACCGATGGCGATCCGGTCCACCCCGCACTGCGCGATCGCCGAGACGTTGTCCAGCGTGATATTGCCCGAGGCCTCCAGCAGGGGCTTGTTGCCCTTGCCGCACATCTCGTCGCGCATCTGGACCGCGTGCTTGAGCTGCCATTGGCCCATGTTGTCCAGCAGGACGATGTCGATGCCCGGAATCTTCAGAACGTGGTTCAATTGGTGATCGACGTGGTCCACTTCGACCGCGATGAAGGAGAGCCCCTTGACGTTTTTGGCGTCGTCCACGACGCGCTTGAGCCGCAGCGGAAAGTTCTTGCCCAGTTCGGCCAGGTGATTGTCTTTGATGAGGATGCCGTCGTAAAGCCCGAGGCGATGGTTGTATCCTCCGCCGCAAGTGACGGCGTACTTCTCCAGCAGACGCCAGCCCGGCAGGGTCTTGCGCGTGTCGTAGATCTTGGCCTTGGTGCCGCGGATCGCCCGGACGTATTTGCTCGTCGTCGTTGCGATCCCACTGAGACGCTGGAGGAAATTCAACACGACCCGCTCGGCGCTGAGCATGGGCCGCAGCGGCCCTTCGATGGTGGCCAGCTTGCTGCCCACGTGGGCCACCTGGCCGTCCTTGACATGGGCGGTCATCTTCAGACGCGGATCGTACTGCCGAAGAATTTCTTCGAGCACGGGGACGCCGCACACGACGATCTCCTCGCGCGAGACGATGGTCGCCCGCGTGGTCGAGTCGTCGGGAAACAGCAGTTCGGTTGTCACGTCGCCTCGACCGAGGTCCTCTTCGACGGCCATCTGGATCAGGGGACGCACCTGCGCGATGTTCAGCTTCTTCATTTCTTCCCTACCTGTCGGGCCGCACCGCGCCGGTTTGGCGGCGGACCCCGCACCTCTATTCCTTCCCGCGCCGCTTCTGCTTCTTGGTCGCCAGAAAGGTGCTCTTTTTCCTGTGCGAATCGGCGAGCACCAACTCCGGCAGCTCCTTCAATTCGCGCAACTGGTCTCGCAATACCGCCGCCCGCTCGAAATCGAGGGCCTCGGCGGCCTCCAGCATCTCCCGCTCGATCTGTCCGGCCAGCTCGACCTTGTCGTATTCGGAATCCCCGAGTCGAATCGCCTCCTGGGCGACGCGTCGGGCCTTGATCTGCTCGGTCAAACTGTTGCGGATCTCTTTCTTGATCGTTTCCGGCGTGATGTGGTGTTCCTGGTTATACGCCAGTTGGATTGTACGTCGCCGTCGGGTTTCGTCAATGGCTTTTCGCATCGATTCGGTGACCGTGTCGGCGTACAGCAGGACGGTGGCGTTGACGTTTCGCGCGGTGCGTCCGATGGTCTGGATCAGGGAGGTCTGGCTGCGGAGGAACCCTTCCTTGTCGGCGTCGAGGATGGCCACACAGGAGACTTCCGGCAGGTCGAGACCTTCGCGCAGCAGGTTGACGCCCACGAGCACGTCGAACTCCCCGTGCCGCAGGTCCCGCAGGATGTCGATCCGTTCCAGGGTGTCGATCTCGCTGTGGAGATAGCGGCAGCGATAGCCGCGCTTGGTGATGTAGCTGGCCAGGTTCTCCGCCATCCGCTTGGTCAGCGTAGTCGCCAGCACCCGCTCGTGCGCCGCGACCCGCCGGCCGATCTCCTCGAGTAGATGCTCGACCTGGTTGGTCGCCGGATGGACGAAGATCTCCGGATCGAGCAGGCCGGTCGGCCGGATGATCTGCTCGACGACCTCGCCGCCGCACAGCTCCAGCTCGAACGGGGCCGGCGTGGCCGAGACGAACACGACCTGCGACCAGTTCTGCTGGAATTCCTCGAACCGCAGCGGGCGGTTGTCCATCGCGCTGGGCAGGCGGAACCCGTGCTCGACGAGCACTTGCTTGCGGTTGTGGTCGCCCGCCCACATGGCGCGCAACTGCGGGATGGTGACGTGGGACTCGTCGATGAACAGCAGGAAATCCTCGGGGAAGTAGTCGATCAGCGTATAGGGCCGGGCCCCCGGCGGCAGACCCGCCAGGTGGCGGGCGTAGTTCTCGATCCCGCTGCAGTAGCCGACCTCCTGGATCATCTCGATGTCGTACATCGTCCGGGCCTGGAGCCGCTGGGCTTCGAGCAGCTTGGCCTGGCTGCGCAGCTCGCCGAGACGCTGGGCCAGCTCGGCGCGGATGCCCTCGACGGCGTCGGCGATGCGGTCGGCGGGCATGATGTAGTGCTGTGCCGGATAGATGAACACCTGGCTCTCGACCGCCAGAATCTCGGCCGAGACGGGATTGATGTAGCTGATCCGCTCGATCTCGTCGCCGAAGAACTCGATGCGGATGGCGAACGATTCATAGGATGGATACAGTTCGACCACGTCGCCGCGAACGCGGAATGTCCCGCGCTGGAAATCGATGTCGTTTCGCGCGTACTGGATGTCGGCCAGCTTGCCGAGCAGGGTGTTGCGGTCGCAGGTCTCGCCGGTGCGGACGGCGACCATGCTGGCCTTGTAGGCTTCGGGCGAGCCAAGCCCGAAGATGCAGGAGACCGAGGCGACCACGATGCAGTCGCGCCGGGTCGCGAGGCTGGTCGTCGCCGAAAGCCTCAGCCGGTCCAGGTCGGCGTTTCGCGAGGCGTCCTTCTCGATGTAGATGTCCCGCTGCGGGATGTAGGCCTCCGGCTGATAGTAATCGTAGTAGCTGACGAAATACTCCACCGCGTTCTCGGGAAACAGCTCGCGGAACTCCTCGTAGAGCTGGGCGGCCAGCGTCTTGTTGTGCGAGATGACCAGAACAGGCCGGTCGAACCGGGCGATGACGTTGGCCATGGTGAAGGTCTTGCCGCTTCCGGTGACGCCCATGAGGGTCTGGAATCTGCTGCCGGCGCGCAAAGCAGCAGCGAGCCGCTCGATGGCCTGCGGCTGGTCCCCGGAGGGCTTGAACCGGTTGTTCAGCTTGAATCTGCCCATACGCAACTGTCGTTGGGAGGATTCTACCCGGCCGCCGGGCGAAATTCACGCGCATTCCGCCGCTGGACCTGTCGCAGGGGGAGAGCTAACGTCGTGGCAGGGGGTAGGGTGGGCTTTTAGCCCATGCCGTGTTGGCCGCATGGGCCAAGAGCCCATCCTACGGGCTCGCGGCATTCAATCTACGATCTGCGATTTTACTTCGACGCGGGCAGCGAGTGAGTGATGCCCACGATCATGGCCTGGCCGTACCGCTCCCAGAGAGCATCCTCGCTGAGATTGGAGGCGGCCGCCGGCAACTCCATGGTGATCGTCGGGATGCCAAGCTCCTCGCCGGTATAGGCGCCGAGCGAACCCGGCTTGGCGCCCAGCTTCTTGACCGGGAGTCGGCAGGACGAGGCGATGGCGGCCGCCAAGGGTTTGCCCGGGCCGTCATAGTCGATGCAACTGAGCGGCTGGTGGAGCGTAAGGATCCGGTTCGGTCTGAACTCCTCGATGGCGGCCTGGAGCGCCCGGGTTTCCGGCTCGGACAGCGACTGGTGCCCATTGTTGCCGTTGTTGACGCGGTTGGACGCTTCGAAATTGCGGTTCAGGTCGATGCCGCGAACGTTCTCCCGCGTTCCGGCGGCCATGCCGTCCGGATTGGCCACCGGGATGATGACGATGCGACGGCCCTCCAGCAGATCCGGGTTGGTCGCCAGGTGGTCGGCCAGTCTCCTGACGAGCGGCGTCCCCGCCGGTTCGTTGCCGTGAATCGTCGCGACGATGAGCGTCGTGTCGAGTCCATCCCCGAGGATTTGCGCGGTGATAGCCCGGCCCTGGATCGACCGTCCCAGGAGACGGTATTGCGGGATCAACTGCGTCGCGGGCAAGGGCACCGGCCGGTCCTCGCCAATGACGCGAGGTCTCGGCTCCGGCTCATAGCATCCCGCCAGCGCCACCACAGCAAGAAGCAACGTGCAGACCAACCAGATCGACCGTCCTTTGTCCATATCGCCTATTCCTTTAAGTCACCCCAGACTATTAGACGGCCGGAATATAACCGATCGCCACTCGCTTTGCAACCGAGAAAACACTGACGGCCGCAAGCTGCTTCCACGCCGACCCCCATTTTCTGCCTGGCCCGGACTTTCCAAATCGCTCGCCATCCTCCACAATGGGCCTCGAAACGCATAGGTGGCAGCCGTCCGGATTGGCAGCGACGGGGCCCTGAGAAAGGATAGACCGGCGTGAAACCTTGTATTGAACTGGCGTCGACGACGACCCCGGACGGAAAGAGAGTGGTTCTTTCCCAACACGACCGCGACTTCTTCATCAGCGTGGACGGCCGGCAGTTGATGACCAGCCGGGAGCATGAATCGGAACTGGAGCTGGCCCGTCTGGGGTGCGAGAAGATCAAGAAGAGGCCGCGTCCGGCCGTCTTGATCGGCGGGCTGGGCATGGGCTACACGCTGCGCCAGACGCTCGATCTGCTGCCGGCTGGGGCCCGCGTCGTCGTGGCCGAGCTGATGCCCGACGTCGTCCGCTGGAACCAGCAGTTTCTGGGCGATCTGGCAGGCCATCCGCTGCGGGATGGCAGGGTGACGGTCGAATCGTGCGACGTCGCCCAGGTGATCCGCCGGTCCGAACGTGCGTTCGACGCCATCCTGCTCGACGTGGACAACGGGCCCGGTGCGATGACCTATGCCGGCAACGATGGGCTTTACGGTCCAATGGGGATCAGCGCAGCGATGAGGGCGCTTCGCCCAGGCGGCTGTCTGGCGATCTGGTCGGTCGACGCCGATCCGCGGTTCGAAGGACGTCTTCGACGAGAGGGCCTGAAGGTCCGTCATTTCCGCGTCCGCGCCTACGCGCAGGCCAAAAGCCGCTCGCGCTGCGTTTGGGCAGTGGCACAGGATGCCCGCGCGCTGCCTGAAGGCGAGACCTCTGACAAGACGCCGGACGGGCCTACGCCTTCGCGACGCCGGTGAAGGGGAAATGGGCCAGGATCGACCGGCCGCCGAGATGACGCTCGATTCGCATCAGCTCGTTGTACTCGGCGACCCGCTCGGACCGCGAAACCGAGCCAATCTTGACCTGGCCGACGCCGGTGCCGACGCCGAAATCGGCCTCGAAAGGCATCTCCGTCTCGCCCGAGCGGTGGGAGACGATCGCAGTCAGCCCGTTGTCGAGGGCCAGGTGGACTGTGTCGAGCGTCTCGGTGATCGTGCCAATCTGGTTGGCCTTGATCAGGACGCAATTGGCTACGTTCTTCTCGATCCCGATCCGCACACGCTGCGGGTTCGTCGCGAACAGGTCGTCGCCGACGATCTGAACCTTGTTCTGCGTCTTGTCTTTGAGCAGGGCGAACCCGTCCCAGTCTTCCTCGTCCAGGCCGTCTTCGATCGAAATGATCGGATATCGGCCGGCCCAGTCGACGAACAGATCGACCATCTCGGCCGAGGTGAGCGACATGCCGTCCTTGGTCAGGTGGTACTTGCCGTCCTTGTAGATTTCGGAGGCCGCCGGGTCCAGGGCGATGGCGATGTCCTCGCCGGGGGTGTGGCCCGCTCGTTCCAGGGCCTGCATGATCAGCTTGAGCGGCTCCTCGTTGGACTCGACCGGCGGGGCGTAGCCGCCTTCGTCGCCGACCGTGGTGGGCCAGCCGCGCTCCTGAATGATGCCCTTGAGCTCATGGAACGTCTCGGCGGCCCAGCGCGTCGCCTCGGCGAACGTCGGGGCGCCGATGGGCACGATCATATATTCCTGGAAGTCCGACGAGCCGATGGCGTGCTTGCCCCCATTCAGGACGTTGATCAGGGGGATGGGCATGGTGAAGGGCTCTTTGGCGGGTTTGCCGAAGACCTCGGCGACGTATTCGTAGAACTGCATGCGCCGGGCCACGGCGCCGGCTCGCAGGCACGCGATCGAGACCGCCAGGATGGCGTTGGCGCCGAGATGGGACTTGTTTTCGGTGCCGTCCAGCTCGATCATCTTCTGGTCGATGCCCCGCTGGTCGGTCACGTCGTATCCGATGAGAGCCGGAGCGATGATGCCGTTGATGTTGCGGACCGCCTTGAGCACTCCCTTGCCACGGTAGCGTTGCGGCTCGTTGTCCCTCAGTTCGACGGCCTCGCATTTGCCCGTTGAGGCGCCGGAGGGCACCATGCCGCTGACGCGCGTATACCGATCCAGGTGGACCGTCGCTTCCACGGTCGGGTTGCCGCGTGAGTCCAGAAGTTCCTGCGCTGTGATCTGAAAGATGTCCATGCTCTTACCCCTCGATTCGTGGCGTTGTCACAAAACGTCAGCGTTTCTTGCCAATGGCCCGACAGTATACGCGATTCGCCCGGGCTTCGGTAGCCCTGAATCGAGAAAGACCTTCCCATTTCAGTGCGAGATGAAGGCCGGGACTTGGATGTGTCGGGTTTTGAGGCCATAATTTGGGTAACGGGGGTGTCTTTGCCCCGTTCGGATCCGCCTCGGCGGACCGCCTTTGGCTGGCGCGCACGGCGCGTCGCACGATGGGCGCCGGAGGAGAAGGATGGTGGGGGAACGAATCGCGGGTCGCCCAGCGGTCCGCGTGAGTCTGGTTCTGGTCTTGGTGTGCGTTCCGGCCGCAGACAGTCTCGCGAACGTGTACAGTCACGGTTTCCGGCGCATCTCCGATAATATCGCCGTCGATGTGGCCTCTCAGCTCTCCGTCGATATCGCCGGTCATGGGTCCAACCAGGTCGTTTTCACGTTTCAGAACTCCGGGGCGGTTGCGTCGGGCGCGGTGATCGCCGACATCTACTTCGACGACCGCGCGGGCCTGCTGCTGAGCCTGGACGGGGTCCTCGACCGCGACTACGACCAGAAGCAGTATCCGGGGGTGGATTTCCGCACATCGGCCAAGCCGTTGAATCTCCCCGGCGGCATGAGCATCGACCCGGTCTTTCAGGTGAGCGATGCGCTGTCCTTCGATGCGGATAATCCGGGTCCGAAGTGGGGAATAGGCGCCGGCGAGTCGCTGAGCCTGCGATTCCACGTCGTTGCGGGCGGACTCGACGCGATCGTCAGCGCCATCCACAGCTCCGACTTCCGGATCGGGTTGCACGTTCAGTGTCTGCCGGCATATGCGGACGATGCCCGATGTGTCGACACCTCGGCCAGCGACGGGTTCGTGACGACCACGCCTTTGCCCGATGCAGCGATTTTGGGAACCTCCGGACTGAGTCTGGTTGCCTACTGGCTCAAGCGCCGGCGCGGAGGATTGGCCGGCATCTGAAATAAGCGCCGGGCGAAGATGACGCCACTCGGATCCTCTGATCAAATGGTGCCGGCGGCGTGTTGACTTGCGTTCGGCTCGGCCGTACCATGAACCCCGTAGTAGCCCGCAGGATGGGCTTTGGCCCATGCTGTATTGGCCGCAGTGAGCGAAGGCGCTTATGCTGGCACCGGTAGAGCACTCCTTTTCGGTGGTTCGTTTTCTGCTCTTGGGCACGATGCTCGCCTGCGCTGCATCCGTGCGTGCGCAGCCGCGCACGGGCCAGGCCGATACGGTTGCGGAGATTCACTTCGGTCTTGTGGAGCCGCCGGTCGTCGCGCAGCGGGACGTCACCGTAGAAGCGCCCATCTCCGCGCAGGGGACGGAAGTCAAGCCGCTGGAGTGTAGCGGCATGGTCTGGGCGGAGGGCCGTCTGATCCTGGCCAGCGACCGCCACGGGCTGGTGCTATTCACCTGTCCGATCGACCTGGAGCAGATGAGGATCGGGATGCCGAGCCCGCAGGTGGTGATCGGCAACGAACAGGAATTGCTCGACGACGCGGAGTGTCTGGTGGTGTCCCGGCTCGCCGGGACCCGTCGGGGTCGGGAGCAGATCGTGTACGTGATGTGCTCGTTGAGCAATGACCCCGATGAGCTGCCTCTGCCGAAGCGGCGGCACATGCTGCGGGTGGCGCTGCGCGATCTGGACCCGGCGCGCGTGGTCCGGCCGGTGGTGCTCAACGCCGGGCGGCTGCGCGATCTCATCAACGAGCGCTTCGAGGCTGTGGGCATCGAACCCTATCGCACGTTTCATCCCGATTTCGCGGGCAGCGACAAGAACACCTATCGCTGGGGCAACGTCGAGGGAATGTGCTTTGCCCCGGACGGCAGGCGCCTGCTGCTCGGACTGCGGAATCCCCTGTTGGGTTCTTATGCGCTGATGGCGGTCGTCGTCGGCGTTGAGGAGGCGTTCGATGCGCGGGATGCGAACATACTGGACCTTGCGGACCTGTTCGCAATCGATCTGGGAGATCGGGGCGTCAGCGATTTGTGCTGGGACCCGCTGACCCAGGGATACCTGATCACCGCCGCTCGGAGCAATGGGCCCAAACTGGGCAAGGACCAGCCGTTCCCGCCCAACACGCTCGACAGCGCCCTGTTCTGGTGGAGCGGGCACAAGCAGGATCGCCCGATCCTGTTCGCCCGATTCCCGGACATGAAGGTGGAGGCGGTCTGCCGGCTGAGCGACACGCCGTTCATCGCCGTCGCCTCGGACGAAGGAGATGTCAGCGAAGGGCGGCCGCAGCAACAGCAGAGCGTGATCACGGTGATGTACTTCACAGGCATCAATATCGGCTCTCAGGACGGGATCGATGTCAGCCAAAGATGAGGCAGCAGGGGCGAATCATCATTCGCCCGGGATCGACGACGCCCAGTTCGAGGCGAGCCTCGTGGCCGGCGACACGGAGATCGTAGGGGCGAATCATCATTCGCCCGTACCGCCTGCGGCAGGGGCGCGGCGCGCCTCGCCGGTCCGTCAACCGCCCTGGGTGGGCAAAGCGCTGGGGCATTTCAAGCTGCTGCGCCTGATCGGCGAAGGCAAGATGGGACGGGTCATCCAGGCCCGCGACATCAACCTTCAGCGCATCGTGGCGCTGAAGGTGCTGTGCAAGCGACTGCCGGGAATCGACGCAGCGCAGCGAGTCGACCAGTTCTTTCGCGAGGCGCGCGCCGCCGCACAGATCGACCATCCGAACGTGGTCCACATCTATGAGATCAACCAGCACGACGGCTGGTGGTACATCGCGATGGAGATGCTCGAAGGCGGCAATCTCGGCCAGGCAATCAAGGCGGCCGGCCCGCTGCCGGCGCACAAGGCCTGCGCGTTCATCGCCGACGCCGCCTCAGCGCTGGCGGCGGCACATGAGATCGGCATCCTCCATCGGGACATCAAGCCGGCCAACCTGATGCTCACGCGCCAGGGACGGTGCAAGGTCACCGATTTCGGACTGGTGCACATCGACGATCCCAACGATCCGTTCCAGTTCACGCACAAGGCGGTGGGTTCGCCGCTGTTCATGGCGCCCGAGATGATCCTCCGGAGGGAGCAGACGCCGGCCGTCGACGTTTACAGTCTGGGCACGACGCTGTTCTGTGCGCTGACCGGCCGGGCGCCCTACACGGGCAAGAGCCTCGAAGAGATCCTCCAGCAGCACGTCAAGGCGCCGATCCCGGACCTGCGGACGTACTTGCCGAACTGTTCGCAGACCCTGGCGACGCTGGTGTCGCGGATGCTGGCGAAGTCCCCGAGCGAGCGGCCTACGGCGGCAGAGGTGACCTCGGCGTTGCGGGCCGAAGCGATTGCCGGCGCGGTCGTGGACTCGGGAACGCTGGGCTCGGGGACATCCAGTCTGCTGCGTGAGCTGATGGGCTCAGGAGTAGCCGATTCGGCGGTCGGCACACAGATCGTCGCGGCGGCGGAACGCTGGACGCGGGCCCGGCAAGCCATCCGAAGGCGCCGCGTCCTGATCGTCGCTGCCATCGTGGCCGTGGCAGCAGCGCTGGTCCTGTTGGGTTTGTACGGACCGTTCGGAAGACCGGGCCGCCGCACCGCTCCATCGCCGGCAGGTCTGGCGAAGTATTTCCCCGATGCGCCGGAAAGCCTGGGCGTGCTGCCGTCCGGCGTGGTTCCCGAGCCGGCCCGGCTGGATCGAAGCGACGCTCCGGCGTTCAGTTGGGTCCGTCAGATCGACCCGGGCGACGCTCGGTTTGTGGCCAGCCGCAGAGGCCGGCACTTCTACTCGATCGGCGCGCCCGAGGCGATCCTGATTCGCGCACGCGATTTCATCGGATACCCGACCGCCGAGGCCGCCATCGCCGACGGCAAGATCCCGGCGGCACGCTGACCGCCC
>CAZNSM010000051.1:0-29660 GCA_964575615.1 uncultured Pirellulales bacterium
GTGATCATCGACGCCGAGGGCATCGATGCCTCGCAGGACCAGCGACTGGGCCGAATCATGGAGACCCTCGAACGGGACAACCTCGGCATCATCCTGCTGACCCAGCGCATCAAACGGGCGGTCCGCAGCTTCTCGCTGATGCCGTCCGACAGCAGCTTCTCCATGACCGGCAAGTTCCCGTCCATCTCACTCGACGCCCTGTGGGCGCGGATCAGCGTGAACCTGGCCGACCGCAAGAAGCAGGAATCGGGAATCGCGGTCAAGCCGGCGCCGAGCCTCAGCGCCGCCCAGCGGTTCGCGACGAGCAAGCCGGGCGACGCCTCCGACGAGTCGGAGCCTCGCACGGACAACCTCACCGAGCAGTTGCGGCTGGCCGGAATGGTCCAGCGCGATTTCCTGCCGGCCCATCTGCCCAACAGCGATGCGGCGCAATGGGCGGTCACGTTCATCCCCGCCGAGTGGGTCTCCGGCGACATCTACGACGTGGCGCGAATCGACGAGCAGCACATCGGCTTCTACATCGCCGATGCGGTCGGCCACGCCATGCCCGCCGCCCTGCTGACAATCTTCATCAAGCAGGCGATGGTGATGCGCGAGACCATCGACAAGAGCTATCGCATCTTCTCGCCGACGGAGGTCATCACCAACCTCAATCTCAAGATGCTCGGCCAGAAGCTGTCCGGCTACCAGTTTGCGACATGCTGCTACGGCCTGCTCAACGTCAAGACGCGACAACTGAGCTTCGCGCGGGCGGGCCATCCCTATCCGATCCTGTTCCGCAAGGGCCACGAACCGCAGCAGTTGGAAACGCGCGGCGCTCTGCTCGGCGTATTCGACAACGCCGAGTTCACGCAGAGTTCCGTCCAGCTCCAGTCCGGAGACCGCCTGCTGCTCTATTCCGACGGCGCCGAAGCCCTGGTCGGCCAGCTCATCGACAACGCCGGCTTCCAGTTCACCGAGGAGCTGCTTGCGCTGCGCGACGCCCCGATCCGTCAGATCGTCGATCGCTTGACCGATTTGCAGAGCCAGCGTCAGATCACGCCGGAAGAGGTCGACGACTTCACCCTCGTCGGCCTCGAAATCCCCTGACTCCGCTGACGCGACCGACAAACAACACAGGGCGAATCCGCATCCTCTCCGCCGGTTCACGGCATCCCCCTGAGAACCTGCGGAAGGCAACGCCTCCTGGCGTCGCTACGAACTCCCCCGCGCCACAAAATACGTAGTTCCCACAATCGAATTGCCGGGGCCCGGGTGCGTACAATGGAGGGGTGGTCTGCCGCGACGAGTGGGGTTTCGCTGCTGGAAGAAACGCCGCAGGCTGGTTTCATGCCGAGCCGCTGTTCATGCCAGGCTCGCCATCGGGAGGGCAGAAGAATGCACGCCGCACGCACGTTCCAAGACATCTGTCCCCTCTCTGACCATCATTTCGGTGGCCACGCCCCAATGCAACGCCGCCAACGCACAGGATTCGTGAGTAAGGGTGCGCTCGCTCTATGAAGGCCGCCCGTCGAATCCGATTCTGGACAAGGAGACGACAGATGGAAAGGCAACAACCAACCAGCCTATCACGTTCCGGCAGACCCGGAGTCTGCCCGGCCGGCCGGAACCACCCAACCAGCATCTGCAACTCGAAAACACGTGAAACGGGAGGTAGGAACCATGAACGCCAGAAGAACCATCTTAGTCCTCGTGTTTATCGTCATGGCGACGGGCGCATTGTTGTCTTCCACGGCATCTGCTTCGGCAAAGGTGTATAGTCTTACAGTGGCGGGCGAGGGGATGGAGTTTGTCGCGCAGCCGGAGAGGGGGTATGTCGTCAAGGTGGCGGAGCGGTCCGGCGGCTTCTACTCGCTGCCGGGGACTTTGGGCCTGGACACCGAGAACGTTAGAGCGATTGGCGGGCGGGATCGGCGCGGGGTCTGGACGGTGGAGAACGATGGTCCGGCCGGACGCAACGAAGAGATGATCCGCACGCTGCGGGCGGGTGGCCATGCGACGTACGCCGCACCGCTGTTCTCCTGCGGCGGCGAGACCGTGGCGATCATCCCGGAGATCGTCATTCGCGTCAGACCCGAGGTCGATGCTCGGCAGGTCCACTTCCTCTGCCAGTCTCTGGCCCTGGCGGTCATCAAGCCGATGGAGTTCACGACACAGGAGTACCTGCTGGAAGTGCTCGGGCCGGACGCCGAGGCGGTCTTCGCGGCGGTCGAGCAACTGAACGAAGTGGACGTGATCGAATGGGCCTGTCCGAACACGGCCATGCGGCCAAAGCTGGCCGGACGGACGACGCCGAACCAGATCGCCTGGTCGGGTCAACCGCGTTCCATGACGGCCGGTGAAGAGGTTGAGAGGACCGGCGTCTTCCCGAACGACGAGTACTTCCCCATGCAGTGGCACCTGTACAACACCGGCCAGTCCGGCGGCACCCCCGGTGCCGACATCCGCGCCCCCGAAGCCTGGGAGATCACGACAGGAGACCCAAATATCGTGATTGCTGTGATAGATTGTGGTGTGGATGTGAATCATCCCGACCTAATGAGCAACCTCGTTCCAGGGTATGATTTTGTTGAGAATGATGAACTGCCGGACCCTGGACGCGATCAATCTGCGAATGCCCATGGAACAGCCTGTGCCGGACTCATCGCATCACAAGGTAACAACGGTATTGGTGTGACAGGAGTGACATGGGGCTGCAAGCTGATGCCTATAAGAATAGTCCATGGGCTGATTTTCGTAACCATGGCAGACCTTGCCACGTCTTTTCGTTGGGCTGCGTCGCACGGAGCGGATATCTTCAGCGATAGTTCGACCTTCTATGCTTCCCCACAGCCCATAGTGCAGTCGGCAATGGTGGATGTCACAATGGCAGGAGGAATGGGACGCAACGGGAGAGGGTGCATTTTCCTTACAGCCACGGCCAATAGCTCTGGTCCTATGGAGTATCCAGAGAAGTATCCCCAAGTCATTTCTGTTAGCCCTACGGACCACAATGACCTTCGTTGCGCCTACAGCAGCTGTGGTCCTGAACTGGATATCGTTGCACCGAGCGCACCAAGCATGAGAGAAGCAGACAGGCTCGCCACCAAGGGAGGAGGGTGGATTTGGACGACTGACATCACCGGCACTCTGGGATTCAGCTCGAGTTATAATCCTTACCCCGCTGTTCTGGATTATGCTCTATTCACGGGTTCATCCGCTGCCTGCCCCATTGCCGCTGGTGTGGCGGCTCTGGTTCTTTCCATCGAGCCTGATCTGACCAGCGACGAAGTGCGCCACTTCATTGAGCGGTCTGCCAAGGACTTAGGGGATCCAGGTTGGGATCAGTATTACGGCTGGGGCCGGGTGGACGCACGGGCGGCATTGGACATGGTCCTGGCCTATCGTTGCGATCTGAACAAGGATTGGAGGGTGGACGAGCAGGACCTCGCCATTTTGAATGTTGCTATCGATGCCAATGACCTCTCCGCAGATATCGCCCCGGCGCCGAAACGCGACGGCAGAGTAGACGCGAAAGATGTTGCACTTCTGACGCAGTACTTGGGGACGGTGATTCCGGAGATGCCGGAACCGGGCCTGCTCGCTCACTGGAAGCTTGATGAGACGGGCGGCGTAACGGCATACGAGTGCATCAAGCACCGCGACGGTGCCTTGCATGGCGGCGCTATCTGGCAGCCAGAGGGCGGGGTTGTGGGCGGAGCCTTGCAGCTTGATGGCGTGGATGCCTATGTGAGCACGCCTTTCATTCTGAACCCCTATTTCGCCCCCTTCAGCGCCACTGTGTGGATCAATGGTGGGGTTCCTGGGCAGATCATTCTATCCCAGAAGGATGGTGCGAATTGGCTGCTGGCCGATTCCGGCGGAAGGCTGGCGACAGAACTGAAAGCACCGGCGAGTCAGTCGGGGCGGACCCTCGCCTCGGAGGTCGTCATCACGGATGGCAACTGGCACCGGATAGGCCTGGTCCGGGACGGCACCGACAGGATTCTCTATGTGGATGATGTGGAAGTCGCCAGGGACGCCCAAACCAGTCTGGTCGCGAGTATCACCGGTTTCTACATTGGAGGTGACAAGGGTCTCAAAGCCCGCACCTTCTGGTCCGGCCTGATCGACGATGTGCGAATCTACGACCGGGCGGTGAGGCCGTAGGCGACATCACAAACGGAAGCAGGTCGCCAACGCGACTGAAAAAACGGAGGCATATAACTATGAACACGACAAGGAACATCGTGATTCGTGCGTGTTTCGTTGTAGCGACGGCCGCATTCTACATCTTCTGCGCACCTGTGTCGGCGAAGGCGTGCCGGCTGACGGTGGCGGGTGAGGGGATGGAGTTCGTGGCGCAGCCGGAGAGAGGGTATGTCGTCAGGGTGGCGGAGCGGTCCGGCGGCTTCTATTCGCTGGCGGAGACTTTTGGCCTGGACGCGAAGAACGCCAGGCGGGTTGGCGGGCGGGATCGGCGCGGGGTCTGGACGGTGGAGAACGACGGGCCCGCCGGACGCAACGAAGAGATGATCCGCACGCTGCGGGGCGGCGGCCACGCGACGTACGCAGCCCCGCTGTTCTCCTGCGGCGGCGAGACCGTGGCGGTCATTCCGGAGATCGTCATTCGTGTCAGACCCGGGGTCGATGCGCGGCAGGTCCACTTCCTCTGCCAGTCCCTGGCACTGGCGGTCATCAAGCCGATGGAGTTCACGACACAGGAGTATCTGCTGGAAGTCCTCGGGCCGGACGCAGCGGTGGTCTTCGAGGCGGTCGAGCAACTGAACGAAGTGGACGTGATCGAATGGGCCTGCCCGAACACGGCCATGCGGCCAAAGCTGGCCGGACGGACGACGCCGAACCAGATCGCCTGGTCGGGTCAACCGCGTTCCATGACGGCCGGTGAAGAGGTTGAGAGGACCGGCGTCTTCCCGAACGACGAGTACTTCCCCATGCAGTGGCACCTGTACAACACCGGCCAGTCCGGCGGCACCCCCGGTGCCGACATCCGCGCCCCCGAAGCCTGGGAGATCACCACCGGCGATCCCAACATTGTCATTGCAGTGGTTGATATGGGCGTTGACCTCGCTCACCCTGACCTGATTGAGAATCTTGTAGCTGGTTACGACTTCTATGAAGACGACGCCGTGCCCGATCTCGCTGCGCTGGATCGTCTGGACGCTCACGGGATGTTGTGTGCCGGCGTCGCTGCGGCGAAGGGCAATAATGGCATTGGGGTCACGGGAGTGGCATGGGACTGCAAGGTCATGCCTGTTCGGGTGGGAAACGCCATGGACTGGATCACCGGCAGTCAGATAGCCACATCGCTTCGGTGGGCTGCCACGCACGGGGCCGATGTGCTGAGCAATAGTTGGAGCTGGAGCACAAGCCCCACACCCAACCTCTACTCGGCAATCGTGGATATTACCCAAGCGGGCGGGATCGGTCGCAGCGGAAAGGGGTGTATAGTGGTATTCGCAGCGGGGAACAGCCCCGGGCTTCCCATGGACTATCCGAACAGATATCCCGAAGTGATCGCCGTCGGTGCGACGGACCACAGTGACATTCTCTGGCACTACAGCAGCTATGGACCTGAACTGGACTTGATGGCGCCGAGCGGCTGCGACGGCTCCTGGTGCGGAGAGATGGCTTCTTTCTGGTCGACGGACCAGAGCGGGCCCAGCGGATACAGCATTCTGAACTCGGATCACAACCTGCTGGATTACTCTGAGTACTTTGGAGGTACCTCGGCAAGTTGCCCTGTTGTGGCGGGTGTGGCGGCTCTGGTTCTCTCTGTCAATCCCAACCTGACCAATGAAGACGTCCGTTTCATTCTGTGCCGCTCGGCGAAGGACCTGGGTGATCCCGACTGGGATGAGTATTACGGCTGGGGGCGGGTCGATGCGAGGGCGGCGGTGGAGATGGCTCTGATCAACAGCCTTCCGGCATTCTACGTTGATGATGATGCGCCGAACGATCCGGGGCCCGGCGATTCCACCGTGAGCGATCCCCATGAAAACGGATCGGTGGAGCATCCCTTCGATGCGATCCAGAAGGCAATCGACTATGCCCTTCCCGGCAGGACCATTGTCCTTCTCGATGGGCACTACAGCGGATCCGGCAATGTGAACATTGACTTTGGCGGCAGGGGGATCACGGTTCGAAGCGAGAACGGCCCGCAGAAATGCATCGTCGATTGCTTGGGCCAGGGACGGGCCTTCGATTTCCAGAACGGTGAAGGTGCGGAGACGGTCCTGCAAGGGATCACCATCACAAGAGGAAAGGGGGCAAATGGAGCGGGCATTCAGATCAAGGGCAGCAGCCCGACCATTCGAGATTGCGTGCTCACAGGCAACTCGGCCTCGATGGCGGGCGGCGGCCTTGCCATTAGCGGCGACAGCCAGCCGGTGATTGCCAACTGCCTCTTTGCTGGCAATTCCGCCCTTGTAGGCGCTGCAGTGAACGCCCAGACGACAGCGGGTATCACGCTGACGAATTGCACGATGGTCCACAATACGGCGGTCATGGCCGGCGGGGCCGTTTCCGTCTCGGGCACGATGCCTCTCGAGTTGACGAACTGCATCCTCTGGGACAACGCACCGGGACAGATTTTCGGCGGTGCGACCGCGACCTGCTGCAACGTCCAGGGAGGCTGGGAAGGTCAGGGCAATATCGATGTCGATCCACTGTTTGCCGACCCAGCAAATGGTGACTATCATCTGAAGTCGCAGACCGGACGGTGGGACCCGGCCGGCGAAAGCTGGGTGCCGGATGACGCGACCAGTCCTTGCATCGACGCGGGCGATCCAGCCACATCGGTCGGCGCTGAGCCGGAGCCCAACGGCGGCCGCATCAACATGGGCGCCTACGGCGGCACGGCCCAAGCGAGCAAGTCACCGTAGCCCCGCGGACGACGTGCGAATCTGCAACCGGGTGGTGAAATCGCAGGTGTCCGGCGGATCGACGAAGGGAAGGACTATCCGCGTTTGTAGGGGGGACTCTCGACAATTGATGATTGACGACGTATAATTGATGACTGGAATCGCAGGCGTCGTCCCGTTCGGCAGGCTCAGGGCAAGCTTTGAGGTGCACCGAAGGATAGACGCTGATGATGGAGGATATGGGCCGTGAGACCGCTGCTGCTGTCGATGCTCGCGTGTGCCATTCTATGCCTTGTGGCCGTCCATCCGGCCAGGGGTGTGGACGGCGACTTCAAGGAGGCCATGCGAGTCCGAAGTCTTCTGCACGCTGAGGAACTGTCTCTGGGCGGGATGCCGCGCGCGCGGCTCCAGGATCCGCCCGTCGCGGAGACGGTCCTGCTGCCGGTCAGCCGGGGATTCAACCAGCGGAGCACGGGTCTGTGCTGGGCCTACGCAACGCTCAGCGCCCTGGAGACGATTCACCTGGTCCGCCATGCGGACGGGCCGGACGTGGAGCTTTCCCGCCGGGCCATGCAATACTACACGATGGAGGACCGCTACCGCCGCTCCATCAAGCAAGTGAACACGTACATTCGCGAAGGCGGGATCGTGCTCGACGCGCTACGGCTGATTCAGTCCAACGGCATCGTGTCGTTTGACGACTACGCCGACGTCGCCGACGCCTACGGATATGCCAACATCTCGGGCATGATCGCCGGCGCGCCAACCTTCACCGACAAGATCATCGCCCTGTACGAAGGACTGGACATCGTCTATGCGGCGCCGCCCACGCAGACCCATGTTCCCGTCCTGGCCGCGGCCGAACCGAATGCCACCTACGCGCCCGCCGACGTCGGCGAACTCGCGCGGTTCGTGCTGGGACGCGATGTGTGGCAGAGCTACACACCTTCATCGGCGAAAACCGGCTTCCACGCGCACCCCGACCCGGATGCCCGGTGGGAGAATGTGTCGTGGCACATGCCGCACAGCGAATTCCCCGGCCGGATCAGGCAGGCTCTGATGGCGGGGTTCCCTGTCGTGATCTCCATCCGCAATCACGCGCTGCTCGTCTACGGCGCGGACTACGACGCCGACGGTTCACCGATCACCTACTACATCAAAGACAGCTACCCGTCCTATTACTACGTCACGGACGCCGAGTACCTCCACGCGAACTTCTGGGAGATGACGACGGTCAAGCTGTAGCAGCTCCCCTCGATGCCGATCCTCATGTCTCGTCGGGGGCGATGTCGGCAAAGCAGGCGGGGGCGTGTTCGGCCAGAATGCTCAGCATTGCCCGGCAGGCGTCGCGAATCTCCCACTGGGCCTTGGCGCTGGTGCGCAGCTTGAAGATGTGACGCCATTCCCGGAAGTTCGCCGAGACAACGATCTCGCTGGTGCAGGCGTTGGGCAGAACGAACCGCGCATCCTCTTTGCGCAGGCCGCGATCCCGCCACTTGCGGTACATCTGCTGGATCGTCTTCATGTCCTGGTGAAAATCGTCGGCAAACTCGGGCGGCATACTCTCGGGCATGACGTAGGCGAACTCCTCCTCGTCCACATAGCGCTGCGACTGCTGCGAGACCGCCATAAGCCGATGCCGGACGAGCTGGTGCGTCATCGCGCGCGAGCAGTTGCGAATGCGAAACGTCGCGTAGGCATGCTCCAGCGGCGATTCGTGGCCCATCTTGATGAGCCGCCGGATGAAACCTTCGTGCGAATCGTCCTCGATGCGGTCGAAGCTCAGATAGCACGTCCGGCCCGCCTGCTCGATGACCCGCTGCGGATCGGGCGTGATGGCGACTAGCTCCACTTCCAGCCGACCCGCTGCGGGCGGGCAAATCTGCTGATCCATGTTCACTCCATGTCCTGATTTCGGATTGGTGATTCCGGATTGCGGATTTGTAGCGATGCATCAATCCGCAATCCGCGATCCGCAATCGCAAATCCCAATCCTGACTTCATCCGGCCTTGCCCAGCACCGCCAGCGCGGTCTGCACGTTGCCGAACGGCGCGCTGACCGCAAAGCCGGCCACCCGTCCGCGGATCTTCGCCACCAGCTCGCGCGCGATCTGGACGCCCAGGGCCACACCCTGCTCCTTGGTGGTCGCGGCGCTCATCCGATCGAGCAGCGCGTTGGGGACAACCACGCCGGGCACCTCGTTGGCCATGAACTCGGCATTCTTGAAACTTGTGAACGGCCAGATGCCCGCCACGAAAGGAATCCGGAATCCGTCGATCGCATCGAGAAACCGAAACAACGAGTCCGCGTCGAACACCGGCTGCGTGATCGCGTATTCGGCGCCTGCCTCCACCTTGCGCCGGAACCGCTCGATTTCCCGATCCCAATCGGCGGCCACGGGATTGGCCCCGACGCCGATCGTCAGCGCCGTCGGCGGGTCGATGCGATTGCCCCCGATGTCCAGACCCTGGTTGAGATTCCGCACGACGTTGGTCAGCGCGATCGAATCCATGTCGAAGACCGCCGTGGCGTTGGGATAGTCGCCGAGCTTGGGCGGGTCCCCCGTGACGATCAACAGGTTCCGCAGCCCGATCGCGGAGGCCCCGAGGATGTCCGACTGCATCCCGATCAGGTTCCGGTCGCGGCAGCAGAAGTGCAGGATCGTCTCCATGCCGGCCTCCTGCTGAATCCTCACGGCGGTCACCATGGGCGAAAGACGCGAGCTGGCGCGGGGGCCGTCGGGTATGTTGATCGCATCGACACCGGCTGCGACGCACTGCCTGGCCTTCTCGATGATCTTCGTCATGTCCACGCCGCGAGGCGGGGTCACTTCAACCGTCGCGACTTCCTCTCCGGCAGCCAGCTTCGCGCCGAACCGCGACTTCTGTTCGAGCGAAGCGGCCGGCGCCGGCGCCGCCTCTGTCACCCGATCCGGACCGACCGTCACGGACACCATGGCTCGACCGACGGCCCTGTCGACCGAGCGAACCGCCCGCGCGATCTCCCGGATGTGGTCGGGCGTCGTGCCGCAACAGCCGCCGATGATGCGCGCCCCCTTCTCATAGAACCGCTTGGCGTACTCGGCCATGTATTCCGGCGTGCACATATAAAGCTGGCGGCCCTCGACCGACCGGGGCATTCCTGCGTTCGGCTGGACGGAAATGGGCTTGTGCGTGATCGTTCGAACCAGTTCGAGACTGCTGAGCATCCCCGATGGCCCGACCGCGCAGTTCAGCCCGACCGCGGTGGCCGCCTCGTGTTGCGCGACCCGACCCAGCGCCTGATCGACCCGCTCCCCGTATACGGTCTCGTTGCGGTCGTTGACAGTCATCTGAGCCACGATGGCAACATCCGCCAGCGTCCCGATCGCCTCCAGAGCGACCAGCAGCTCGTCGGTGTTGGAAAAGGTCTCGAGAATCAGGAAATCCACGCCGGCTTCGACAAGGGCCGAAGCCTGCTGGCGAAAGACCTGCCCGGCCTGCTCGCGAGTGATCGGGCCGTACTCGGTCAGCTCACAGCCAAGCGGACCTATAGCCCCGGCCACAAGAACCGTCTGGCCCGCCGCGGCTCTGGCCACCCCGACCCCCGCGAGATTGATCTTCTCCACCTCGTCGGCCAATCCGTACTGGGAGAGCTTGACCCGGTTGGCGCCGAAGGTGTTGGTCTCGATAAAGTCTGCTCCCGCCTCCACATAGCCGGTGTGGACCTGCTCAACGATCCGCGGCTCCGCCACGTTCAGCTCGTCGAAGCAGCGGTTGAGGAAGACCCCATGCTGATAGAGCATGGTCCCCATGGCCCCATCGCCCAGCAAAACCCCCTGCGATACTCGCTCGCCAAAAGCCCTACAATCCACTTCTTCCTTGCCCCATCGCTTTCCGTTTCCACCGCGCCGGCCGATGCCACACCATGCCCGCAGCCAAGTCTGCGCAAGCCCTCGCCAACGTCCTATAGATCGCCGGCCACGGCACCAGACGTCAGTCGCCCATATGCTCCACGACCGCCAAAGGCTCTCCCCCAAACGGTTTGCGGTCATCCATGCTGCAATACCGGGCAAAATAACGGCCGGATTCTGCCAACGCAAGCCTTTTTGCACCGCTGTCTGCCCGCTGCCGCCGGCCCGCAACGAAATGCGCGATCCATGCCTCCGTCCCCGCCAGGGCGACTGTGAAAACCGGTTTTATGGGACACCCGCTCAGCCGGACCCTCTGCCGCCCTCAGACCGATGGTTGAGCCACGCCCGTCCCGCCCCGCTTGATCCATACCGAGCCGCCACGCACACTCATTGCCCATATTAACTCTCTATACCCATTGACTTTAACTTGCACAAAATGGTATAATACGGCAATAATTCATGATCCGTAGTCAATGTTCAGTGGGGCTTCTATCTTATACTATAGTTGGAAGAGTTCCGTGTCAGCAGCAGGTGACGCCTCTTTTCGCCACCGGTCAAGGCCGCAAAGCGATGGCCGAGGGTCATTTACTGCACGGGGGAAGGGGTAGTGGCCCATCCGGCGTCAGGCCGGCAACGTCGGCCATTTCGCAGGATACATCCCCTCCGCCGAACGCGGGCTTTCCACCGAGATTCTAATCCGGGCGGCTCCGGTTGCTACCGGCAAGCTTGAGGGTTTGAAAGGAGCGGTGTGATGAAGAAGGTGTTGACGATATCGTTTCTTGTCTGTGCCGTGCTTGCATCCGGATGCGAAGTTTCGGACAGCGCACAGAGCAGCGGTCAGACCCGACCCGCCGTATCCCGGTCGGGCCGCAGCTACTTCTGGGACAAAGACCTCAGACCCACGCTGGCCGTACCGCCCAGAAGAGAGGCCCGGCCGACCGAAGTCCAGGAGGCGGATGCACAGCTTGCCTCCCGCCAGGAAGCGACGGGCGGCCTCTACATCGAACCGGAAACCCCGACAGAAACGCCCGAACCCGAGGCCAAAGTCGTCACCGCCTCCGTGGAAGACCTCAAGCCGGTAACCACGCCGATTGCCGCCCCGGCAACGTCCTACAGCGAAAAAGTAGCGATCGGACCCGACCTCGTGGCCGTCGATGAAAACGGCGCCAACGCGCTGTCAATGACCTACCCGCGAGTGGACTACGGCATCATCCAGGTCGACAAGACCATGCCTCAGGAGGTGCGCCTGAACGCACCGTTCGCCTACGTCATCAAAGTCACGAACCTCACCGACATGATGCTGACCGACGTGGCCATCACGGAGACGCTTTCCAAGGAATTCGAATTCAAGGGTTCTGAACCCACCGCCCAGAGTGAGAACAACAAGCTGGTCTGGGAGATCGATTCACTCGGTCCCAAAGCCAGCAAGAGCATCCGCATCACCGGCATGGCCACCGGGCCGAATCCGCTGGAACACTGCACCGCCATCACCCACACGATTCGCGACTGCGCCATGGTCAAGGTGGTCGAGCCGACGCTGGAGCTCCAACGAAGCGCTCCCAGCGAGGCGGTCCTGTGCGAGCCGATTCCGGTCGATTACGTCGTGACCAACACCGGAACGGGCGCCGCTCAGAACGTGCAGATCGTCGACACGCTGCCCGTCGGGCTGCAAACTACCGACGGCAAGGGCAAGGTGGTCCTGGACGCCGGGACTCTCATCGCCGGCGAGTCGCGCCGGTTCTCGATCAAGCTGCGCGCCACCAAGACGGGCGCCTACGTCAGCAAGGCCATTGCCACCTCCGCTTCGGGCCTGAGGGCCGAGTCGGAATCGACGATGACCAGCGTTCGCCAGCCGATCCTGAGCATCACCAAGTCTGGGCCGCAGCGCCAGTACCTCGGCCGCGCGGTGACCTATGAGATTACGGTCCTGAACAAGGGCGATGGACCCGCTCGCGATACGATGGTCGAAGACCTGATTCCGCCAGGAGTCAGTTCCATCGAGGCGACCGCCGGCGCACAGACGTCCGGCTCCAAGCTGGTCTGGGAACTCGGCACGCTCGAGCCTAACGCCTCCAAGACGGTTCGCGTCTCGTACACCCCGATGAAAGAAGGCGAAGTGATGGCAACCGCCACCGCGACCGCTTACTGCACCGAGACGGTCACCGACTCGGCCAAGACGTCGATCACCGGCATCCCGGCCTCGCGTCTGCAGGTCATCGATCTGGAAGACCCGGTGGAAGTCTCGCACACTACGACGTACCTGATCACGGTCGTCAACGAGGGCTCGGCCGCCGATTCGAACGTCCGCATCGTCTGCACGCTGGACGACAAAGTCCAGTACGTCTCCTCGGCGGGCGCAACCGCCGGATCGCTCATGGGCAAGACGGTCAACTTCGCACCGTTGCGAACCCTCGAACCCAAGGCCAAGGCCACCTGGCGCGTCGTCGTCCGCGGCGCCCGCGCCGGCGATGTGCGGTTCAAGGTGAGCATGCACACCGATCAGTTGGCCCTGCCGATCGAGCACACGGAGGCCACGCACATCTACGAGCAGTAGGTTCGAGCAGGATGCTCCATCCAGGTGATTCAGGCCGCGGCGTCCATCAGGCGCCGCGGCTTTCTTTTTGCGGGCGTCGCAGCCCAATTCCCCTCTCGACGATGCCCCGTTGCGACCCGGGCGACAGCCGCAGAGGCCGCAAGGCGGAACCTGCCGACCGCTTCCCCCTGCCCAGGCCGGGAAATTGTGTTGCACGGGGCCGACAAACCACTATACTGGCGCAAAAATCCAGGGTGCTATCCAGATCCCCGTCAGGGGACTTTTTGTAGGGGCCTTCCGGGGAATCATCGCGGGTTTCCAGAAAGGACAAGGTCATGGCCGAAAAAGACGCCGATGTGCAGAAGATACGAGATCTGATCAAGATAATGAAGGAGAACGATCTTGTGAAGATCGATATCCAGCACGGCGACGATCGGATCTCCCTGCGGCGAGCCGAGCCGCCACACCCGGGGCCGGTGGGCAATCCCATCATCGCCTCGCTGCCCGGCATCATGGCCCCCGTCGGGGCGCCCGACGCGCCGCCGGCCGCAATGGCGGTTCGAGACGACCTGCTCGAAATCAAGTCCCCCATCGTGGGCACCTTCTACGAAGCCCCCAGTCCGGATTCCGATCCGTACGTCGAGATCGGCACTCACGTCGACGCACAGACGGTGGTTTGTATCGTGGAGGCGATGAAAGTGATGAACGAGATCAAGGCCGAGGTCAGCGGTACGATCGTGGAAAAGCGAGTGGCCAACGGACAGGCCGTGGAGTATGGGCAGGTCCTCTTCAAGGTCAAGCCGGAATAACGCGTGAGCCGGCGCGGTGTGGCGTCCCGCCGGACCGCCACGAGGACGCCGTCGAGGAAGAGAGTAGCCGCCAATGCTGTCACGAGTCCTTATCGCCAACCGAGGTGAGATCGCGCTTCGCGTCATCCGGGCCTGCCACGAGATGGGCATCGAAACCGTCGCCGTCTATTCCGAGGCCGACCGAAACGCCTCGTACGTGCGGCTGGCGAACGAATCGGTGTGCATCGGGCCGCCCGACTGCAATCAGAGCTATCTGAACATTCCGCGCATCATCAGCGCCGCCGAGATCACCAACGTCGACGCGATCCATCCCGGATACGGTTTCCTTGCCGAGAACGCCAACTTCGCTCAGATTTGCAGCGACTGCGGCATCACCTTCATCGGGCCTCCGGTCGAGGCGATGCGGCTGTTGGGCGACAAGGTCGAGGCCCGCAAGCTCGCACGCCGGGCCAAGGTCCCGGTCGTTCCCGGCTCCGAGGGCGTCATTGAGGACGAAAAAGAGGCGCTGCGCCTGGCCACCGAGATCGGCTATCCGATCATCATCAAGGCCGTGGCCGGCGGCGGTGGCCGCGGCATGCGCGTCGTCCACAACGACATCAGTCTGCGCGCCGCGATGGCCTCCGCCAAGGCCGAAGCGGAGGCCGCCTTCGGCGAGGGCAGCGTCTACATGGAGAAGTTCATCGTCGAGCCGCGACACGTGGAGGTCCAGGTCATGGCCGACCAGGAGGGCAACGCCGTTCACTTTTTCGAGCGGGATTGCTCCATCCAGCGGCGCCACCAGAAGATGATCGAGGAATCGCCCTGCCCGGTGCTGGAAGAGCGACAGCGCGAGCGCCTGGCGGAGGCGGCCATCCGTCTGATCAGGGAGGCCCGTTACGTCAACGCCGCCACCGTCGAGTTCCTCCTGGACAAGGAGGGGAACTTCTACTTCATCGAGGTCAACACCCGCATCCAGGTCGAGCACCCGGTCACCGAGATGGTCACCGGCCAGGACCTGATCAAATGGCAGCTCCGCATCGCCGGAGGCGAGCCGATCACACTGCGTCAGACGGACATCAAGCACCACGGCGTGGCCATCGAATGCCGGATCAACGCCGAAGACCCGTCCAACAACTTCTCGCCTTCACCGGGAACAATCTCCAGATACATCGCTCCCGGCGGGCTGGGTGTCCGCATCGATACCCACGTCCACCAGGGCTGGACGATCACGCCGAACTACGATTCGCTCATCGCCAAGATCATCGTCCATCAGGAAACGCGGGCCGAGGCGATTGCGACGATGCGACGCGCCTTGCAGGAATTCGCCATCGAGCCTGTCAAGACCACGATTCCCGCCTGCCTAGCGATTCTGTCGCACAACCTGTTCGTCAAAGGCAAGACCGATACGGGATTCGTCGAGCGCACCTTCTAAGCGAACGGCGACCGATCGCCACTTCCGCCTCATGGCCTATCGTTCGAGGGCCACCAGGTCTTCGTAGCTCTCCCGCCTGCGGATCACCCGGAAGGCATCCGCGTCGACAAGGACCTCGGCGGCGCGACACCGCGCGTTGTAGTTGCTGCTCATGGTGAACCCATAGGCGCCGGCGGTAAAGACCGCCATCAGGTCGCCACGCTCAACGTGCGGGATCGGCCGGTCCTTCGCCAGGAAGTCGGCCCCCTCGCAGATGGGCCCGACGACGTCCACCGTCTCGCTGCCTTCGATGTGCAGCTCCTTGCTTCGAACCGCCGGCTCGAACCGCGGCTCCACGTGAACCGGCCAGATGAAATGGAACGCGTCGTACAGGGACGGGCGAATGAGGTCGTTCATCGCCGCATCGACGATGACGAACCGCTTGCTTCCGCCCTGCTTGGTGTAGAGCACGCGCGTGACGAGAATCCCCGCGTTGGCGCAGATGCTCTTGCCCGGTTCCAGGATCAGCTTGAGGTCCCGGCCCTGGAGTAGCGGTACAATTCCGGCGGCGTATTCCGCCGCCGAGGGCACGGTATCCGTCTCATAATCGGCGCCGTAGCCTCCGCCGAGGTCCAACGCCTCGACGCGGTGTCCCTTCTCGCGAAGTCGATCGACCAGAACCAGCGCCTTCTCGACCGCTTCCACATAGGGATCGATGGTCTTGCCGCCCGTGCCCAGGTGGACGTGTACGGCGCACAGGTCGACGGAAGGATTGTCGGCGTATGCGTCGAAGACGGCAACCGCCCGTTCGATATCGACGCCGAATTTCGTCTCTTTCTTGCCCGTCGTCAGGAAGACGTGGGTCTTGTAGTCCACATCGGGATTCACGCGCAGGGCCGCCTTGGGTTTGGCGCGGCCGGACGCGACATGCGCCCTGGCCAGGCGAATCAGGTTCGTCAGCTCCTCTTCCGACTCGATGTTGAAGTACCCGATCCCGGCGTCGAGAGCTTCAACGATCTCGCGATCCGTCTTGCCGACGCCCGCATAGACCACCTTCGAAGGGTCCGCTCCCGCCTGGAGCACGCGGTACAGCTCACCCCCACTGACAATGTCGAAGCCGCTACCCTCGGCGGCCATCAGCTTCAGAATGCTCATGTTGCCGCACGCCTTGACCGAGAAGCATACCGTAGTCTCCAACGCCTGGTAGGCGGCGTGCACCTTGCGCAGATGGTCCTGCAACGTGGCCTTGCTGTAGACGTAGACGGGCGTGCCCACCTCCGACGCGATGCGTTCAACCTCCACCTCTTCGGCGAGCAACCGGCCCGCTCGGTAATTGAAAAAGTCCATCGACCGGGTTTCTCCTTAAGCAGTTTCCATATCCGACGGCACTCGCGCTGACGGCCGTACCGCGATGACAGTATAGGAGAAACCGGCCGAATTGCAAGGAAGCGAAGAGCGATGCATCGCCACGACCCACATCGCCGGCGCCCTCCGCATGCGGGCACCCTCAAAAAGAATGGAAGACTCCCCTGATCCAGGAGAGTCTTCCATTTTCCAAAAGCCTGCCACGTTCCAAACGAATCTTGTTGGTATCACCCTTTCAGGTGCCGCCCGGATGGAACCGCCCGAGACATAGAAGCGGTCGGGCCGACAGGCTCCAGGCGAAGTGCTGGTGTTACTTTTTCTTCTTGGCCACTTTCTTCTTGGTGGCTTTCTTCTTCGTCGCCTTCTTCGCGGCCTTCTTGGTCTTCTTGGCGACTTTCTTCTTTGCTGCTTTCTTCTTGGCCATTACTTTTCTCCTTCAAGCTGACCACAAACAATGCTTTCTGTATTCACTTTACTCGATAACACGATGTTCGCATCATCACGGAAAATGATAATAGCATCTGTTACGCTTTGTATCGTCCATTTATTCCGAAATACTTCATAAAAATTTTTCGCGCGAGCGATTCCATTCGATGCGCGGCGCGCGTCGAACGTCTCCTGCAAACACGTTCACAACGCCTCGCGACACGTGCGAACAACGTCACGTCATGGGATCGGTCCACGCGTGACACACGTGGCGCAAACCACTTATTCGCACGCATCCAATCGCATCCATCGTCCTTCTGCGTACGTCACTGCCTTGCGCAGAAGACGCTGTCGCACGGCAACGCCGTGTCAGGACAAACCCCTTGACTTTCACGCTTGAACCGTGTCTTCTACATCGATGTCGAGATCAGATTTTTCTTGCGCGTCGCAGTCTGGTTCGACGGAAAAATCGCACAACTTCACTGTTAATTGTTCATGACAAAACGGAAGATCGCATTGTTTGGCGGCACGTTCGATCCGATTCATCTCGGTCACACACGGGTGGCCGAGGCGGCGGCAAGGCAGATCGAAGCGGAGGAAGTCGTCTTCATTCCCGCGAAGTGTTCGCCGTTGAAGGGGTTCTTTCCTCATGCGTCCGACGATGATCGGCTGCGCATGATCGAGCTGGCCATTCAGGGCCGCAAGGGGTTCTCGGCAAGCCACTGCGAGCTGCGCCGAGCGGCCCCGAGCTACACCATCGACACCGTCAAGAGATTTCAGCAGGAGTACGGCGAGGGAACATCGATCTACTGGCTGCTCGGCGCCGACAGCGTGAACGACCTGGTCTTGTGGCATCGCATCGACGAGCTGATCGACGCATGCCATCTGGCGGTCATGGTGCGAGGGGGCTATGAGGCGCCGTCGTTTGAGAAGCATCTGGCGGCGCTGGGGCCGGATCGCGTGGAAAAGCTCCGCCGCAATGTGATCCGAACACCGTCCATTCCCATCAGCAGCACAGAGATCCGCAAGCGTCTGGCCGCCGGCAAAGACGTCCGCCGCATGCTTTGCCCCGAGGTCTGGCGCTACATCGGCGAACGCGGGCTCTACAAACGCGATTGACGCACCTGCGCGCTGAGCCAGTCGTACCAGTTCTGCATCCCCTCGCCGCTCTTGGCACAGACGGGGAAGATCTCGATGCTCTTGTTGAGCCGCCGCGCATCGGCCTTCACCCGGTCGAGGTCGAAATCGACGAGCGCGCCGCGCAGCAGATCGATCTTGTTGACCAGCAGCGCCTTGCTCTTGGCGAAGATGCCGGGATACTTCACGGGCTTGTCGTCGCCTTCGGCCACCGAGAGCACGACAATCTTCCCAGTTTCACCCAATTCGAACGCTGCCGGGCAAACCAGATTGCCGACATTCTCAATGACGATCGCATCGAGAGCGTCGAGAGGCAGCCTGCCAAGCGCCTCATGCACCTGCCGGGCCGAAAGGTGACAGGCGCCTTCCGTGTTGATCTGAATCGCCGGCGCCTGCGTCGCGCGGATGCGCTGGGCATCGATGTCGGTCTGAAGGTCGCCCTCGATCACGCCGATCCGGAGCTGTCCCTTCAGATCGCTGATCGTGCGCACGAGAATCGTCGTCTTGCCCGAGCCTGGAGAAGAGATCATGTTCAGGCACAACTGCTTGCGCTGCGCCAGGAGCTCAATGTTCTTCATCGCGTATTGCTCGTTGGCGCCGAGGATGCGTGTGCCGACATTGACCTTTTCCATCGCTTACTCCTTCTCGAATTCGATCTCATCCAACACCAGAGGGGCGTCGGGAAGCAACTCAAAATCGGTGCCGGCGCAGCGCGGACACCGCGCGTCCGACAGCGTTACGATATATGTTGCACCGCACGTTCGGCATTTGGCCTGCAACGGTTTGTGCTCGATCTCCAGGGTCATCCCTTCGCAGACGGTGCCCTCGGCGATGGCCTCGAATGCGAAGCGAACGACCTCGTCGTTGACCGCGTTGAGCGTGCCGCAGCTCATCTTCGCGCGAATCGGTCTGCCGCCCTGCTTCTCCGCTTCGCAGAGGATCGCCTCGATCAATCCCTGGGCCACTGCCGTCTCGTGCATCAGCAGATCCTCGGCAATTCGCGTCCATACGGCATCTGCACGATCCGCCGGCCGCCAATCTTCGTGCGAAGCTCGACGAGCGGCACGCCCTGCGAAGCGACCACCTCGCCGATCAGAGCAGCGTCGCGACCCAGCGGATGGCTTCGACACAGCTCCAGGCACACATCGGCGGTCTGGGGCGATACGACCGCGACGAACTTGCCCTCGTTGGCGATGTTCAGGACGTCAAAGCCGAGCATGTCGGCGGCCGCCTGCACTGAGGGCTTGAGGGGAATGTCCGCGTCGCGAATCTCGATGGCCAGACCGGCGCCTTCGACGATCTCGTTCAGCACCGCCGCCAGCCCTCCCCGCGTCGCATCCCGCATGAACTTGACACCGCCGGTCCTTTCGAACAGCATGCACGTCAGGTCCGCCAGCGCGGCGCAGTCGCTGACGAGCCGGGACTCGAACTGAATCCCCTCTCTCTGCGAGATGATCGTCATGCCGTGATCGCCGATCGTACCGTTGAGGAGGATCTTGTCGCCGACCTTGATGCGATCCAAGCCGGGATTAACGCCGGGCAATCGGACGCCCACGCCGGCGGTGTTGATGAACAGCCCATCGGCCGAACCGCGCTCGACGGTCTTGGTGTCGCCGGTGACGACCGAGACGTTGTTCTCTCGAGCCGTCCGGCTGATGCTCTGGAGGATCCTCTCCAGCAGCGGCATTTCGAAACCCTCCTCGATGATGAGCGACAACGTCAGCGCCACCGGTCTCGACCCGGCCACTGCCAGATCATTGATCGTTCCGCAGACCGCCAGCTTGCCGATGTCGCCTCCGTGGAAAAACAGCGGTTTGACCACATAGCTGTCGGTCGTCAGGCAAATGGAGGTCGATTCCAGTTCCAGACGAGCCGAATCGCCGAGTTCCGACAACGGATCGTTCTTCAGATAGGGCAGAATGAGCGTGCGAATGAGTTGACTGGTCAGTTGCCCCCCGCCGCCGTGGGCGAGCAGGATGCGCTCCGGTTCATGCTGTGCCATCGCTCGCCCTAACTCCTTCGTCCATATTTGTACCACGCGGCGCAGGTGCCTTCGGAACTGACCATGCACGGCCCGATCGGCTTGGCCGGCGTGCACCGCGTGCCGAACAGCGCACATTGCCTCGGCTCGATGAGTCCGCAGAGGACTTCGCCGCATCGACATCCGCTCAGGTCCTCGCCGGGTTCATCGCTCAGACCGAATCGTGCGAAGGCGTCGAATCGCCTGTATTGCTCTTTCAGCACAAGCGTGCTCTTCTCTATCTTCCCAAGACCGCGCCAGTAACCGTCGGCCGCCTCGAAGCACTCCGCGATGATTCGCTGCGCGGCGACGTTGCCCTGCTCGGTAACGACTGCGTTGTAGATCGACTTGAGTTCCGCCTTGTCATTGGAGAGTTGCCGGCAGATCTCCGCAAGGGCTTCGATGATCTGCAGCGGCTCGAAACCGGCGACGACGCAGGGCCGACCGAAATCGTTGACGATCTCCGCGAACGCGCCGGCTCCGATGATGACGCTGACGTGTCCCGGACAGAGAAACGCATCGACGCGGTCGTTCATCCCGCCCAGCAGCGCACGCATCGCCGGCAGGATCAGCTTGTGACCGCTGAGGATGCAGAAGTTCTCGATCCCCTCCCGGGCCGCTTCCTGGACGACCACCGCCGAGGCGGGCGCGGTCGTCTCGAACCCGACCGCGATGAACACCACGGTCTTGTCGGCGTTGTCGCGGGCCATTTGCAGCGCATCTTCGCTGCTGAGCACGACTCGGACGTCCGCGGTCGTGGCGCAGGTCTCGAGCGACCCGGCCCTGCCCGGCACGCGAATCATGTCGCCATAGGTGGCGATGATGCAGTCGTCGCGCTGGGCCAACTCCAGGACCGCGTCGATATAGCCCTGGTCGGTCACGCAGACCGGGCACCCCGGCCCCGACAGGAGCTTGAGCGCCTCCGGGAGCGTGGACCGGATGCCGCTGCGGAAGATCGCGACCGTGTGGGTCCCGCAGACCTCCATGACGGTGATCGGCCGGCCCAGCGTCCGGCACGCGTGGTCGATCTGCTGTTGGGCTTTGGCGATCCTGTCGAGCATACGGCTCTATCCCGAGACCCGGTTCTGCGTGTTCTCGAAGTCCTCGATCTCGGCGAACAGCTCCCACGTCTTTTTGGCCTCTTCTTCATCGACCCGCGCGATGGCGAACCCCGCGTGAACGAGCACCACGTCGCCCAGCTTCGCGTCGGGCAGCAGCGTCGTCTTGGCCTTGAAGCGATTGCCCATCGCATCGACCATCGCGCGATCGTCTTCCAAATCCACAATTCTCGCCGGTATGGCTAAGCACATCTGCCGTCACTCATCTTCGGTGAGCTGCGATTTCGGTCCCAGAAAGCCCCCCATCTGTGAGGCTCCAAACAAGGAAACCATGGTATCCGCCCCTTCGCCGTCCGTCAACCGAGTCTTGACAGCGGTACGGGAACCTCGTACGCTCGATAGTCGATGCTGATTCCGGGATAGTTGAGTTTGCAGGATGTTACTGCGTATGACGATGAGACAAATCCTACAAGCCAAACGTGACGAAATTCTCGATATTGCGGCACGACACGGCGCGCGCAACGTCCGGCTGTTTGGCTCCGTCGCTCGCGAGGAGGACAGGCCGGACAGCGACGTGGATCTCCTGGTCGATACCGGCCCGACCACCAGTTCCTGGTTTCCGGCCGGACTCATCCTTGACCTCGAGCGGATTCTGGGCCGACGGGTCGAGATCGTCACGGAAAAGGGACTGAATCCCCACCTGCGAGATCCTGTGCTTGGCGAGGCGGTTCCCCTATGAAGGACGACCGCGTCTATCTCTGCCACATCCTTGATCGCATCAGCCGCATCGAGGAGGATACTCGCGGCGGGAAGGAGCGGTTTCTGTCGTCACATACGCTCCAGGATGCCGTGCTGAGAAATCTGCAAACGCTGGCGGAATCGACGCAGTGACTCTCTGAGGGCACCAAGGCACGCCATCCCAAGATCGAATGGCATCGTATCGCGGCGTTCCGAAATGCGCTCGTCCACGACTACCTTGGTGTCGATTTGGACAGGATATGGGAGATCGTTTGCCGAGACATCTCCGGGCTGAAGGAGGCCATATCGCAGATGTTGGGCGACAGTCAATGATCTTCGTCTTCGCGGAGTCCCGTTCCGCGCGCCCGAGCCTCCTATGATCCCTCTTCTACGATGCGGGTGGCGATGGCGGCCTGGCCGAGGGCGATGCTGCCGTCGTTGGCGGGGACATCCCGGTTGCATAATACCGCAAAACCCGCCTGCTTGAAACGCGCAATCAGACGGTTGGCCAGATAGCGGTTGCAGAAGACGCCGCCGCTGAACGCGACCACACCCAGGCCCGTCTTCCGTCGGGCGGCCTGAGCCACAGCCAGAAGGGCTTCGGCGAGGGTGTTGTGGAACTTCGCAGAGACGCAGCCCGCATCGCCGCCTCGTCGCGTCTCCTCGACGATCTGCCGGATCATCGCACGCAGATCGACCTTCACCGGTTCGTCTTCGCGTTCGATCAGGTCAAACGGATAGCAGGCATCGACGCGCGGATCGACAACCGATTCGAGCGCCATGGGCAGTTGCGCATCGAAGTGATTGTACCCGCCAAGCGAGAGAATCGGCGCAACGGCGTCGAAGACCCGCCCCAAGCTCGACGTGTTGACCGTGTTGACGCGTTTGTCGATCTGTTCGAGAAGCGCAGCGAGCCTCGTCTCGTCAGGCTCGATACGCTCCAGCAGCCAGGCGAAATCGCTGAAGCGAAAGTCCTCGCCATACGCCTGCCGCAGCAGGCTCAGAAGAGGTCGAATCGCCTCCTTGCTCGCACGGTCTGCGCCGGCCAGCGGGTAGTAATCGAGATGTCCGAACCGCTCGAACTGCGTCAGCGAAGCGATCAGGCACTCGCAACCCCAGATGGCGCCGTCGGCGCCGTAGCCGGTTCCATCGCACACGACGCCGATGACCGGCCCGGCGTGTCCGTGCTCGACGAGCACCGACGCGACATGCGCCCAGTGGTGCTGGACGGGAATGACTCTCACGCCGGAAAGGGATCGAGCGTAGCGAGTGGAGAGATATCCAGGATGCAGATCGCAGGCCACCACCTCGGGCTCGACCTCGAACAGCCTGCGCAGATGCTCGATGGAGCCGATGTAATGCCGATAGACCTCCGCATCCTCCAGGTCGCCGATGTGCTCGCTGAGGATGAGCTGGTTCTGCTTGACCAGACAGAACGTGTTCTTCAGATCGGCGCCGGCGGCGAGGATGTCGGGTCCGGCGTTTCGCTCGATCGGAATCGGCGTCGGCACATATCCTCTCGCGCGGCGCAGCGGGACCGGCTCGCCGTCGATCAGGTGAATGATCGAGTCGTCCACCTGGCGGTGTATCTCCCGGTCGTGTACGACGAACGCATCAGCCACCTCGCCCAATCGTTGCAGCGCGACGTCGTTCCTGCAAATCAGCGGCTCGTCCGAAAGGTTCGCACTGGTCATCACGAGCACATCGAGCCCTTCGGCGAAGAGCAGCACGTGCAGCGGCGCATAGCAGAGCATGAAGCCGAACGTGTTGACTCCCTCGGCCACCGACGGTGCGATCCGCGTGCCCTGCTTCTTGGGCAGCAACACGATCGGCGCCAGCGGGCTTGTGAGAATCTGCCTGGCCAGATCGTCAACAACAGCGTACCTGCAAATCGCGTCGACCGAACCGGCCATCATCGCAAAGGGCTTATGGTCGCGACGCTTGCGCTGCCGGAGCCTGCGCACGGCCTCGTCGTCCAAGGCATCGACCGCCAGATGGAAGCCGCCGACGCCCTTGATCGCCAGGATCATGCCTTCGCGCAGCAAGCGAGCGGCCTCGCAAAGCACCGGATCGGTCCCGGTTTGCAGGACCGCGCCGGTCGCGTCGACCAGTTGGATGCTCGGCCCGCACGCCGGACACGCCACCGGCTGAGCATGGAACCGCCTGTCGGCCACGTCCACGTACTGACTCGCGCAGCGCTCGCACATCGGGAAGACCGCCATCGTCGTGTTGGGCCGGTCATAGGGGATCGATCTGACGATGGAATATCGCGGTCCGCAGTTGGTGCAGTTGATGAAGGGATAGCGATAACGGAAGTCGTTGGGGTCGCCCAATTCCGCCAGACAGTCCCGGCATATGGCAATATCGGCGGTCACCTGAGACAGCACGATCCCCGCCGGATCGCTCCGCCCGATCGTGAAAGCCTCCTGCCCCTCGACCGGCTCGACATCCATTCTTATACAAGACCGAATCCGGGCCAGGGGCGGCTTGTCCGCGCCGGCCTGCAAACGGTGTACAAACTCGTCGATCCGGGCCTTGGGCCCTTGAAGCTCGACCGTGACCCCCCTCGTGTCGTTGTAGACCGTGCCCGCCAGACCCAGTTCGCAGGCCAGCCTGTACACGGCCGGCCGGAAGCCCACTCCCTGAACTTGGCCGGCTATTTCTATGCGCTCTCGTTTGACCAAAACGAGCTTCCCTTTCCTAATCTGCCGAGGGCCACCGGACGAAGGTCCGAAAATCCACACGTCCGCGGCGGACGATGGCCCCCCAGAGTCTATTGGCCCATCGCCCCTCTGCAAGAGCAAAATACCCGTGAAAAATTGCTTGCCCCCTGCCAGGGGGTGTGCTAACATACAGGTCCACGGGGCCATAGCTCAGTTGGGAGAGCGCTTGCATGGCATGCAAGAGGTCGTGGGTTCGACTCCCATTGGCTCCATTCAAATCCGGAGCCGCAAGTCGCCTGAGTGTCGTGATTTGCGGCTTTCCCTGTAACCATTGACCCTTCCTCGCTGATCCCTTCAATACGCTCCCGCGTCATTTGCGCGTCAGTTTGCTTCTGGGCAAGGGCGTCCAGGGCCCCGTCTATCGCCCGCGTGGCGATCTCGGCATGACCGATGTCCACCCGATTATAGTACGTCAATGTGGTTCTTTCGTCGGCATGCCCAAGCCAGTAGGCCAACGTTTTCGGCGGCACACCCGCATTGGCCTAGCCCTGGGCGCAACCCTTCCTGAACGTGTGAAGGGTGAACTTGCCGTCGAACTCGATCTAAGCCCGCTTGGCGTGGGACCGGAAGTCCCTCAGGACATTTACGACCTGGAGGCTGCTTCGCCACTTCGCATCGACCCGGCCCAGCTTCCGCCAGCGGGCGAGTGCCCGCTCGTAACGGGCAGCGGTCAGAAGGATATAGGGGGTGCCCTCCGGCGCCACTGCCTGCCATTCCGCCAGAATGGCCAGCGTATGCCGTAGCAGGGGGACCTTGCGGGGATCGGCGTCTTTGATCGCGAACGGGGTCATGCCCGAAAACGCCAGGTCTATGCCCGACCGGTGCAGTGGTACCATGTCTCCAAGACTCCGGCACTGTTGGTGATCAGCCGGGACCCCGAGCGGGCTGCCGCGCTGAGCTTGTGGCTCAGTTCGGTCGTGTGGCTGTGGTATCCGGGCCAGAAGGGTCGATCACGCAAGATCATCGTCCCAAGCACCAGATCACAGAGAGGCAGAACAGATTCGGACCTGTGAAGGGCACAACGGTTTTGGGGTTCTTCCGGGCGGAAATGGGGGCAGAATCACTCCGTTTGTCCCGATTGCTGGACTGCTTCCTCTGCCGAGCCCTCCGCGGCTTCCGCGTCCGGCCATCATCTGCGTCACGGCACGCCGGCGGCGGCTTATCCATGGCCAAAGAGCCTCAGCGGGATTTGGCGAGGCGCTCGACCTGTTCGAGGTACTTCTGAACGTCGTCTCGGGGTTTGAGGTCCTGGGCCCGCCGGAGCAGCGGAAGCGCCTCGGTGTACTTGCCTTCCTTCACCAGCAGTTGCGCGCGGCGCACCTTGGCATCCGCCTCGTAGGGTTCCAGACTCTCGGCCCGTTCGAAATAGAAGGCGGCCTTGTCGGAGTCGCCCGCACGGCCGGCATGCTGGCCAAGAAGGATGAGCGATTCGCCGTCCATCGGATCGATGGACACGATCTCTTCGAGCACTCGGACTTCCTCGCCGCCGGCCCCCTCCGCCATAGCGATTCGAGCGCGGAGCTTGAGCAGGTCCTTCCGCTCGGCCGTGCCGATGTGGTTGCCCTGCAACGTTTCAATCGATGCGATAAGTCTCTTGGTATCGTCCAAGGCGGCGTGGGCCATGAGCACCTTCGCCGCGCGAATAACACGTTCGGCACTATGGTGCGGGTTCATCTCGATCGCGCGGACATAAGAACTGACGGCTGTTTCGAAAAGCCCCTCGTTGACGTAGATGTCGCCGAGTGTGTAAAGAGTGCGTGTGGTGGACCGGCCCAGGCGGTCGACGAATTCGTAGTTGATCGCGGCTTGTACAGGCTGGTTCAATCCGATATAGGCGTCGGCCTGCCACAGCCACATCTCGACGCGGTTGGGGTCGTCGGCGATCAGACGATCGCACAGCGACACAACCTCTGCGTATCGCCTCTGGCGTGCGAGGCTCTCGGCCAGGCCCAGTTTCCAATCGAGGGTCGCCGGGTCGAGAAGAATCGCCATGCGGAAGGCGGACTCGGCGGAAAGGTAATCTGCCACGGCCGAATAGGCTGCTCCGAGCATCCCGTAGGTGTACACATCCCCGCCCCCCAATTCCAGCACCTTGGTCAGAGCGGGCAACGCCTTGGCTTTCTGGCCGCTCTGAAAGTGAGCCAGCCCGAGGTGCTTCCAGGCACGCCGGAATTTCGGATGCTTCCTGACGGCCTGTTCATAGAGGGTCGTGGCCTCCTCGATCTTCTCCCTCTGTAGGTAGATGTTGGCCAGCGTGAAATCGAACACCGCACTGGACGCCTCGTTGGTGTTCTTCTCCAGCAGCTTGACGGCCTCGTCGACCTTATCGGCCGAGAAGAACTCCAAAACCTTCATCATCTTCTCTCGTTCGGACTGTGTGATGGCCGGTTCGATCTCCGTCTCGGCCAGATAGCTCTCCGTGAAATGCTTCTGGAACGCCGGGCTGTTCCACAGCTCCAACTCCAGTTGACTCAGATGCGTCGCGTCTTCGCTCGGGAGCGGCAGAACGGCTCCGCGTCCGGAGGTTTCCTGCCCCGGCACGGTTCGGACGAGCACACCGATGGACAGAAGGACAATGAGGTAGACGCTGGTTCGATATCGTGGTTCGTTCTTCATGGCTCATCCTTCCGGGAAGGTGATGGGTGCGAGCATACGAAAACGAACGGCTCTGCCGCCCCGCTTACCAGGTTCAAACTTCCATTTCTTCACGGCCTTCAGGGCCGGGTCTTCAAACACGGGATCGGTAGAACTGCGGACGCGGGCATCCGCAACGCGGCCGTTCTCATCGACGATGAATATGATATTCACCTTGCCCGGTGCCTTGCGTCGAAGCTCTTTGCTCATCGCGGGGCCGGGTTGATAGACGATCGCAGGCTTCTGGTCGAGATCGGCCATGGAGAAGACCGCTTCCGCCTCGCTTCCGGCCGAGCCGGCGATTACCGAGTTCAGTTTGACGGCGAAGTCCGCGGCCCCCGCCCAGCCACCACCGAAGCTCGGATTCAACGCCACTTCGAGCTGGGAAAGGTCCAGCGGCGCCGTCTCCTCCACCAGCTCAGGCGGTTGCTCTTCCGGCTCGGCCTCGGGTGGAGGCTCCTCCTCAGGCGCCGCGGGTGGCGGCGGCTCCAGATTCGCGGTGTCGACGGTCTGCAGGAGCACATCAGTCGTGGGGGGCTTGCTGATGGTCTGGATCACCGGCAACACAATGAACAGCATCAGGCTTAAGCCGATCGCTCCGAGGAAGACGCCGGCGCGATGCCGCACCTCACGAAGAACTCGAACCATGCAGGGCTTGGCAATGGACTCCATACTCAGCCTTGGGGCTTGCGAGTGGCAAGGCTCACCTTCTTGGCGCCGGCCAGTTTGGCTTCGTCGATCACGCGCACGAGCAATCCGGAGTCGGCCGCCGCGTCAACCTGAATGATGACGGGGACCTCCTCCTTCTGCAGCATCAGCTTGACGAGCTGTCGCACTCCGCTGAAACCGATCTCCCGCCCGCCGTACACAACCTCACCCTTCTCGGTAAGGGCCAGCAGAATACTGGTCTTCTCCAACTGAACAGAAGAGGCGGCCTGAGGCTTGTCGACCTCGACGCCTGTTTCTTCCACGAAGGTCGTCGTCACAATGAAGAAGATCAGCAGAATGAACACGCAATCGATCAGCGGCGAGATGTCTATGCCGACTTCGTTGCTGTCCTCTGCCGCCATTTCGCGAAAACGTCCCATGGTTCTCCTCGATTCTGACCTTCACAGCCGGCCGCACCGCACGGGTCCGCGCCTCACGCCGCCATGTCCTGCGTGCACGGCGCGCCCGGCTGCGACAGCGGCGCCTTCTCTTGTCTGCGGGGCAGCTTCCTGTACAAGTTCTGCGTGCAGATCGCCTCCAGATGGGCCAGGAAGGCCTGGTAGCGTTCGAGCTGGCGCGCCAGTTGGTACTGGAAGAACAACCCCGGCAGCGCGATGATCAAACCCGTCTCCGTGGTCACCAGCGCCTGGGAAATCCCCTCGGCCACAAGGCCCATGGTCTTTTCGCCCCCCGATCCGCTCGCCAGGGCGCCGAACGTTGCCAGCATGCCCGTCACCGTGCCGAGAAGCCCCAGCAGAGGCGCAGCGCTGACACAGATCCTCATCACCCGCAGGTCGCGCTCGAAGGGCGCCACCTCCGTGGTCCGCAACTCTTCAAAGAATACAGTGCTCTGCTCGAGCGAATGCGCCCCGGTGACGAAATCGAGCACGTGGCCGATCGGACCGGTTCGTTCTTCCGAATGATCGATCCAGCGCCGCCAGGTCTTCTCGGGCACCGACCGATAGCCCTTCTCCCGCAGCTTCAGCAGGACGTGCACACCCAGCATGAATATGGCCAACGCGTTCACCGCCAGCGCCACCATTCCCCATCCGCCGGACAGCCAGATGGCCACCGCCTGATTCCACAGAACCGTAAGTTGTCCGATGGTCGCACTCATAATCCGTTCTCCGTACCGTCCCGATTCGCTCGCTCGTCACACGGGAATTCCATTTCCGTTTCGCATCACGCGTCCCACCAGGCGGCCCTCCCGATCCACAACCGGCATCATCGTCACACCATGCTTCTTGAAGAGACCCTGCACTTCTTCGTGCTTCGTATCCACGTGGACGAAACGGCCGCCCGCATCCACTAACGAAGCGACGGTGGTTGCTTCGGGGCGTGTCAGCAGCAGGCGAATCCGCAC
>CAZNSM010000052.1:0-10054 GCA_964575615.1 uncultured Pirellulales bacterium
ACGCCGGGCCAATTAACTCTGCGACCTTGCACATCCTGGCGAAACTGAGACAGGCCGGCGTGGAGGTTCTCGATCTTTTCGAGGTCTATGACCGCACGAAGCGTGCGGCCGGCAGTCCCGCCTGTTACCTCGCGCAGGATAGCCATTGGTCGCCTGAGGGCATGAGGCGGGCCGCCGAGGCGGTCGCCAACCGGCTCCTCGATCTGGGCTGGATCGAGAAGGGGGCGACGAAGTACGAGACAAGGCCGGCTCCCGTCGAGCGCTATGGCGACGTGCTCCGAATGATGCGCGTGCCGCCGGCCGAGCGGCTCTTCGAGCCGCAGAGGATGGATTGCGCCCAGGTGGTCGATGCGGCAACCGGGCAGCCCTACGCGGACGATCCGAATGCGCCGGTGCTGGTGCTGGGCGACAGCTTCCTGCGGATCTTCGAGCGGGATGAGCCCGGCAGCGGCGGCTTTGTCGCGCACCTGGCGAGCAACCTGGGATTCGGCTTGAGCAGCATCGTCAGTGACGGCGGGGCCTCGACGCTGGTCCGCCAGCAGTTGGCGCGAAGGCCCGCCTTGCTCAAGGGCAAGAGAGTGGTCGTCTGGGAATTCGTGGAGCGGGATCTTCGCTTCGGCACTGAAGGCTGGCAGCGTGTGCCGCTGCCGGCGCCCGAATAAGCTGACCGTGGAGCTATAGCGATGAAAACGAATGCAGCAATAGTCATGAGCCTTGTGGCGATCGGGTGTCTAACAAGCGTTTGTCAGGGTCAAGAACAGATCGCCCCTCCGAGGACGCAAATGCAGGAGGCCCTGCCGGAGAAGGGGTCCATGCTCATCGGCGTGGATTACTACCCGGAACACTGGCCTCGCGACCGTTGGGAGACCGACGCCATGCTGATGAAGGAGGCGGGGTTCAACGTCGTTCGCCTCGCGGAGTTCAGTTGGATCAACATGGAGCCGGAGGAGGGCCAATTTGAGTTTGGCTGGCTGGACGAGGCCGTCAACCTGCTGGGCCGGCATGGCATCGGCGTCATCCTCGGGACGCCGACGGCGGTGATGCCTGCCTGGGTCGCGCGGAAGTATCCCGAGACGCTGCGGCAGAAGCCCGATGGGACCCGCATCGTCTGGGGCGGCCGCAAGCACAATTGCTTCACCAGCGGCGCCTACCGGCTGCTCTCGGAACGCATCACCCGCGCGATGGCCGAGCATTTCGCCTCGTCGCCCCACGTGATCGGCTGGCAGACGGACAACGAGTTCGGCGGAGGCGAATGCCACTGTGACACTTGCCTGGCCCAGTTCCAGGACTGGCTGCGCCGCAAGTACGGCACGCTCGATGCCCTCAATCGCGCCTGGGGCAACCATTTTTGGGGCCTGACGTTCACCACCTGGGGCGAGATCACATTTCCCGACAATCGCACCGGCGAGATGTGGGTGATGGGCAATCCCAGCGCGTGCCTGGACTTCAAACGCTTCACCTCCTGGCTTCGCGTGCGGTTCCAGGCCGACCAGGTCCGCATCCTCCGCGAGGTTTGTCCCGACGACTTCGTGACGCACAACTTCATGGGCCTGTTCAGCGACCTGGACTACTACGATCTGGCTGAGGATCTGGACTTCGTCACGTGGGACAACTATCCGATCTGGTTCGACGAGCCGGACATTCCCTACAGCGCCTCGCTGGCCGCCGACGTCATGCGCGGACTGAAGAGCAAGAACTTCATGATCATGGAGCAGACCGGCGGGCCCTGCGGATGGGGTTCGTTCGGACGCAACCCCTGGCCGGGCGAGATTCGCAAGATCGCGTATCAACAACTGGCGCATGGCTCGGATGGCCAGATCTGGTTCCGCTGGCGCACCTGCACGGTGGGACGCGAGCAGTATTGGCACGGCCTGCTCGGGCACGATGGCCGGCCGCTGCGGCGTTATGACGAAGCGGCGCAGACCGCCCGGGAATTCCGCAAGCTGGAGAGTCATCTGAGGGGAACGACGGTCGTTTCGGACGTCGCCATCCTCTACGACTACGACAATCTCTGGTCGCTCAGCTTCCAGCCTGGGTACGAGGGCAACAGCCTCCAGGCGGCCATCCTGCGATACTACAACGCGCTCTATCGCGCGGGCGTGAATGCGGACATCGTCAATCGCCAGGCCGACCTGATGAAGTACCGCCTGGTCCTGGCGCCGGACCTGAACGTGATGCCCGACGAGACCGCCCGCAAGCTGGTGGCTTACGTCGAGAACGGCGGCGTTCTGCTGGCCGACTGCCGCACGGGCGTGAAGGACTGCAACAATCTCTGCCACGAGCGCACGCTCCCCGGGCTGCTGTCGCCGGCGCTGGGGATCCGCATCGAGGAGTACAGCGCGCTGGGGTCCAACGTGCGCTATGCCGTCAAGGGCGAGGCGGGCCTCGCTGGCAACTATAGCGCCGTGCGATACACCGACTGGGTGATTCCCGACGGCGCCGAGACGCTGGCGCGATACTCCGAGCAGTGGCACATGAAGCCGTTCTCCGCCGTGACGCGGAACCGCTTGGGCAAGGGCCAGGGATGGTACGTCGGCACCGTCATCGAGCAGGAGTCTTTCTATGATGCTCTGATCGCCCAACTGCTCAAAGACGCCAACATCCGGCCCGTGGTCGATCCTCCCGATGGCGTGGAGGTCTCGATTCGTCAGGGACAGGGCCGAAAGCTCCTGTTTCTCATGAATCACACCGACCAGCCGTTGGCCGTCGATGTTCCGGAAGGCAAGGCAGAGCTATTGAGCGGTGGGCGGACAGAGAAAACCCTGAGACTGGACCGGTTCGGTGTGGCCGTGATCGCGTTGGAGCATTGATCTCTATGCGGCGGATACCACGAAACAGCTTCTACGCGTTGTGCCTGTTGACGTCCTGCTATCTGGCCGCGATCGTCTTGGGCTGCCGGGCGGCGCCAACCGATGGCGAAATCGAGGCGGCTCAGGATTCTCACACGTACTATGTAGACGCCCAGCGAGGCGACGACCGCAATCCTGGCACCAGTCGCGAGAAGCCCTGGCAGAGCATTGCCCAGGTCAACAGGATGGACTTCGCTCCCGGCGACCGCATCGGCTTTGCCGGTGGGCAAACGTTTTCCGGCACGCTCCGGCTCCAGCGCGAGGACAGCGGGACACAGGAGCGACCCGTTCGCATCGGTTCGTTTGGCGACGGCCGTGCCACGATCGATGGCGGAACGGCCGGTGGCCTCCAACTGATGGGATGCGCCTATGTCACAGTTTCGGAGCTGGCGTTCGTCGGATGCGGGCGCAAGAACGGCAATGATGGCAACGGCGTGGAATTGGACCGTACCGAGCATGCCACGTTGGATTCGCTGGATGTCAGCGGGTTCCGTCTCTCCGGCGTGGCGGTGCTCGGAGGCGGGAACGTACGCATCACCCGCGTGGATGCCCACGACAATGGTTTCGCCGGCGTCTCAACGTCCCGCGACGGCGACGGTGCGCGCACCAAGGACCTCTACATCGGGCACTGCATCGTCCGGAACAATCCGGGCGATCCGCAGAACCTCACCAACCACAGCGGCAACGGCATCGTGGTCGGAGGTCTGGACGGCGGTCTCGTCGAGTACTGCCTGGCTTTCGACAACGGTTGGGACATGCCTCGCCAGGGCAACGGTCCCGTCGGGATCTGGGGATGGGATTGCGATCGGCTCACGATTCAGCACTGCATCTCGCACGACAACAAGACCGCTGCGGGCGCCGCCGATGGCGGAGGCTTCGATCTCGACGGGGGCGCTACGCGTTCGATTCTCCAGTACAACCTGTCGTACCACAACCACGGCTGCGGCTATCTGTTGTGCCAGTTCCCCGGCGCCGGCGTGTGGAAAGACAACATCTGCCGCTACAACATCAGTATCGACGACGGCCTGACAAACCACTTCAGTGGCATCTATTTCTGGGCGGGCGACCAGGGCATCTCCGATGCCTTGGTGTATCACAACGTCATCGTCAACGACCGCCGTGCAATCTGCTCGACGCACGACATCGAGGGACTGGTGTTCCGCAACAACATCCTCCAGGCCGGACAGGTGGCAGTGGCGGGACCCTTGCACCAGGCAGTGTTCGAGAACAATCTCTACCACGCCCCGGCAGACCACGGCGTCGTGTTCCAGGACGCCGACCAAATCTTCAAGACGCTGGAGGACTGGGCCCGGACCGCCGGCAAGGAGATGGGCGACGGCCGGCTGATCGGCCTGACAGGCGATCCGAAGCTCGTTTTGCCGAACGATTTGAGCAAGCTCCCCACCGACCCTCTGCAGCTAAGAACCATGCCGTTCTTCAGGCTACAGTCCGGCTCACCCTGCATCGGATCGGGCATGGCCATCGTCGACAACGGCGCACAGGACTTCTTCGGCAATCCCGTCCCCGCGTCGTCGCGTCCTTCCCTCGGCGTCCACGAGCCGAAACGCTGAAGGGCAACTCCTATGCCCTCGTCTTGTGTGCGCAATCGATCAGAACCTCCTCGAGTTTGGCGATCTGGCCCTTGACGTTGAATTTCCGGGCCATGCGTTCTCGTCCGGCGGTTCCCATCCTCCGCCTCAGATCGGGATCGCGCGCCAGTCTCAACATGCTGTCTCGCATTCGGCCTACATCCCGCGCCGGGACGATCAGGCCGGTCACCCCGTCGACCACCTGCTCGGCCAGCCCGCCGAAATCGGTCACGACAACCGGCAGTCTCATGGCGGAGGCCTCGGCCACGCCGACCGGCCAGCCCTCGGCGAACAGCGAGTGCTGCACGAAGACGTCCGACTGCCGGAGCTGCTGCCTCACTCCGTTCTCGGAAAGCCATCCGGTGAAGCGAACGCTGCCGCTCAGACCGAGCTCGGCCACGAGCGCCTCGAATTCCCGGCGGTCCGGGCCGTTGCCGACGATCACCAGGCGAGCCTCGGGAATCTCCGCGACTACGCCCGCAAATGCGCGGATCGTGATATCGATCCCCTTGATCTTGAGCAGACGGCTCACCGCGACGAACTGGAGCGGCGCGCCGCTTCGCTCGCCCGGTGGAGCGGGGATCGACTCGTCAACCGGCACGCCGCACGGAATCACGTGCACCTTCTCCGCTCTTACCCCGTGTTCGAGCATCCAGTCCCTTTGTTGCAGGTTGACCACAACGACCCTGTCGAAGTGGCGAAGAGCGGGCCCCAGGCTCCATCGGTACCATCGGTTCTCCAAGGCGCTGCTCAAACCGACGGAGTGGAAATGCACGGTCAGAGGGATCGCGAGCCTGCGCACGATCGGCAACATACGCAGAGCCATCATCGGATACTGACACAGCATCACATCCGGACGTATTTCGCGAAGGACCTTCTCGATGCTCGCGTACTCCCGACGCGTCGTGGCCAGGAAATTCCGCCCGGGCAGGTTGCGCAGTCGGTGGAGGCATCGGATCAGCCGAGGCGTTTCCTCGGGCCAGCACCCCGGCTCCTCCAGAATGTGCATGGGCACATCCCCGACGGGGAACATCTCTCTGTTGACATACCGCCAAGTGAGAACATGGTGGCGAAGGCGCGTGAAGCCAACGATCTGACGCCACATCCATGTCTCGCTCACTTCACCAACCGAGCGTGTTGCGAAGCAAAGCGTTGGGGCCGGCATGCACGACCCGCCTTTCCCGGACCATGTCGTTCACTGTCAGTTTCGGGTCGCGGAGTCCGGATGGGAACTTGTGCGCCGAGCTGAATTTTCGATCCACACTCGTCAACCCCCAATCGACTTCTGTCGCGCTTGTCTGCGCTTGTTCTCGCGGAGCGCAAGCGTCTGCGAATCGGAACTTGCATTGTAGGAGAGGGGCAGGACCAAGGCAAGGAAAACGCGTTCGGCCTGACGCGGAAGGTCTTCGTACCCGCTCGGACCGACCGCGTACCTCGCTCCTGCGGGGGTGAGTCGTACGGCTGAAGGGGCAGACATTATCGGGCGATTGCGGCCTCGGGTTCCGGGGTCCTGCGCATCCGCTCCTCCGGCGGCGGGATTTGGGATTCTATATGGGCAAAAGACTTAAGCGCGCCCTCGCAGGAACCGATAAACCTCTGGAATGTGCCACTTACGATTGGATATTTGCGTTTTTCTCCGCCGAATGGGCGTGTGGCTGACGGTCACTGCCTTGAGCGCCACCGTTGCCGGATGCAGCGACAAGCTCCTGGATCCGACGCAGATCGGGCGGTTCCGACCGACGCCGGCGGTCAACGTCATCCTCGATTCGCTCGGGGTCGCCGAGGAGACGCCGGTGGCGTGGAAGACCGCCAGCGAGCCGCGACCGCAGGACCTCGTCGCGGTCAGGGGCGACTACACTCTGCGTACGGGCGACCTCGTGCGCATCTCGATCTTCGAGCTGTTCCAGGAAGGCGCGACGATGGTCAACGACTACGTCGTCTCGGAGACCGGCAAGATCTCGATCCCTGAGGTCGGCGTGATCCAGGCGGCGGGCCTGACCGAGACGCAGTTGGAGCAGGAGATTCGCCGGTCCCTGGCGCCGGCGATCCTGAAGGAGCCGTCCGTGACGGTGGCGCTGATGAACTCGCAGCAGCGGACCTTCTCGGTTCTGGGCAACGGCGTCCCGCAGCCGGGCCGCTACGGCATCCCTCGCTACGATTTCCGATTGACCGATGCCCTGGCGACCGCCGGCGGACCGATGCAGTTCAACGTCAGTCACATCTACGTCGCACGCGCCCAGGACACGACGACCGCCGCACCCGCCGTGCGTCCGGCGGCGTCCGAGGCGGATGAGCTCCCACTTGTCGCGCCGCCGTCGTCGTGGGACGAGCCTCTGCCCGGTCCGGCCGCGCCGCCGCGCGGGCAACCGTTGCTGACGGCGCCGCAGGGCGACATCCCGGTGCCCTCGCAGCCGGCCGAGAAGTTCGAACTCCAGCGCGAGATGCTCGACCTGATCGCGCCGTCGGTCGAAGCCCGCCGGCCGACCGATCCAAGCCCCGTGTCTCCAACTCGCGGTCTGTCGCAGCAAGAGACGGCTTCCGCGTCTGTGGTGCCGCCGAGCTACCGGCTGCTCGTGCCCGAGAAGTCCGTCAGGGAGAATACACCGGGCAGCGACGACATCCTGATCAGTCCGACGGAGTTCGGACCGAGCGGGCCGGGTGCGAACGCGAAAGGCCAATCGGAATCGAATGGCAGGGTCGAGTGGGTCTTCCGCAACGGCAAGTGGGTCGCGATCTCGACCGAGTCGGGACAGGAGACTTCGTCCGAAACGCCCCTGCCTCAGGAGCCTCGCCCGCAGGGCGGTTCGGCGTCCGCGACGGCCGGCGCCCAGGCGCCGAGCGGCGAGATCGAGTGGGTCTTGCAGGACGGCAAATGGGTTCCTGTTCCGAAGGGCCAGCTCCCGACGGCAGCCGCACCGCCGGCCGCGAAACCTGCGGCGCCGACGAGGCCCTCGAAGCCCGAGATGCTACCGATGGACGCCGAGTGGCAGGAGGCGGTGCAGACGCGTCTGATGAAAATCCCGGCCGACAAGCTGCTGGCGGGCGACCAGCGGTACAACGTCGTCATCAAGCCGGGCGACACGATCTATGTCCCGGTCGATATGATCGGCGAGTTTTGTATCATGGGCAACGTCAACCGCGCCGGATTCATCGGTCTGACGGGCCGGCCGATGACGCTGAAGATGGCGATTGCCGCCGCCGGGGGTCTCGGGCCGCTGGCCTATCCCAAGTACTGTGAGGTCGTGCGACGCCTGGGCGGTGACCGGGAGGAGATCGTCATGGTCGACCTGGACAAGATCGCCAGCGGAGAGCAGCCCGACTTCTATATCAAGCCGAACGACCTGATCAACGTCGGGACGCATCCCACCTCACGGTGGCGGGCGGCGCTGCGAAACGCCTTCCGCGCGGCCTATGGTTTTGCGTTCGTGTACGATCGCAACTTCGCCTATCAAGACGACTATTACGGCACCTCGATCTTCTGATGGAATTGACCGATTCTCGTGACTGCGACACCTTGTACTGCTACCGATCCGCACGATTCGAGTCCGGCTCGAAGAACCTGGGGCGAACTCGCGCGGTGCAGCTACGTCAAGATGGCCATCGTCGCCGGACTGCTCGGTCTGCTCTTCCGAAGTGAAATCGAGCGTACGGTCCGTCTCTGGGTGAGCGACCCGAACTGGTCGCACGGATTCCTCATTCCGCTGTTCAGCCTGTACCTCATCCATCAGAGCAAAGACAGCATTCTGGGTCTGGAATACATTCGTGATCCGCTGGCCGAGATCCTCGCCGGCCGCCGTCCCGCGCGCCTGGGCCCGAGGCAGACGCGTCCCTGCTACGCCGGTCTGGTCCTGCTGCTGGCCACGCTGGTCTTCTACGTGTTCAACGTGGTCAGCCCGTCCGGGTACGCCTATTTCCGTCCGCTGTCGCTGATTCTGGCGATCGGTTCGGTGGTGCTGTTCCTGGGCGGCCGGCGTTTGCTCGCCCGGACGTGGCTGCCGATCGCTTTTCTGATTTTCGCGGTGCCGCTGCCGCGTCGTTACTACGTGGGTCTGACGATCCCGATGCGGAAGATCGCGGCGACGGTGGCGACCGCCTTGTTGAATCTGGTCGATGGTCTCGAAGCCGGTTCCAGCGGCGTGGTGATCGATATCGTGTACAAAGGCCGGCATCTGGAGCCTCCGCTCGACGTCGCAGAGGCTTGCAGCGGGATGCGCCTGCTGATGGCCTTCCTTGCCCTCGGCGTCGCGATGGCCTATCTGCATTACCGTCCGTTGTGGCAGCGCCTCGTTCTTCTGGCCAGTACAATTCCCATCGCGATTCTCTGCAATATCGTTCGCGTGACGGTGACGGGGTTCATCCACGTGCTGGCCGATCCGAAGTACACGCGCGGAATCTACCATGATGCGCTCGGCCTGGCGATGCTGCCGCTGGCCTTTGGCCTGTATGGTTTCCTGGCCTGGTTCATGTCGAGCCTGTTCGTCGATGAAGACCGGCTCGGCAAAAGCAATGTGATCGTTCGCGGGCGCCCGACATCATGAGCAGCCGGACCGACACCAGAGAGAGATATTTTCAGCCGGCGTTTCTGATCTGCACCGCCGTGCTGGCGCTGGCCTGCGCAGGCATGTCCGTGGCCAGGCAGAAGCTCGGACTCTATCTCAGGAAAGAGCCGCTGCCGCTGCGGAAATCTTTCGACGCACTGGAGGAGGCGGCGCTGGCGCCCTATACGGTGGTCGCCAGACTGAAGATTCAGAACGAGGACGTTCTGCGATCGCTTGGCACCGAGGACTACATTCAGTGGGTGCTGGAGGACCCGTGTCAGCCGAGCCAGAGTCCGACCCGGAGGGTAATGCTGTTCGTCACCTACTACCGTCTGCCCGATCGGGTGCCGCACGTGCCCGAGGAATGCTACACGGGCGGCGGATACCGCAGGCTGGACACCGAGCCTGTGGCCCTTCGCATCGGCTCGCCGGACGCGCCGCGCGACATTCCCGGACGTTATCTGGTCTTCGAAAGTTCCGGGGGCGCTCCATTGTCGGGGGCCACGAGGTTCCCGGTCCTGTACCTGTTCCGAGTCAGCGGCGAATACGCGGGCAGCCGCGACGCCGCCCGGATGGCCTTGAATCGAAACATTTTCAGCAGGCAAGCGTATTTCTGTAAAGTCGAGCTGGTGTTCAACCAGGCCTTCACCGCGCCGACACGGGCGATGGCGGTCTCGGCGGGGGAGAGGCTTCTGACGATTGTACTGCCCTTGCTGGAGCGCGATCATTGGCCGGACGGCATACAACCTTAGACCGACGGGCGTAGAAAGGGGAGCATCGATGGCAAGAAGGCGTCTCAACAAGAAGGTCGCGCTGATGGGCTCGACCGTCTTCTTGATCCTGGCTATGCTGGCGGTGGTGGTCATCCTGCGTCTGACTCGCGATCCGGCGCAGTTCGAAGCCGATGGCGATGCGGCGTGGGCGGCCCAGGATTACGAGACCGCGCGACGCAACTATGCCGAGGCGCTGGGGCGCACGCGTGTGTCTGAGGACAAGGTCGATCTGTACTTCAAACTCGCGGAAGTCTACCGGGTGACCGACGATTGGCGCCGCGTGCTCGCCTGCTGGGAGCAGATCA
>CAZNSM010000052.1:10154-12952 GCA_964575615.1 uncultured Pirellulales bacterium
CTGCTCGCGGAGGCCAAGAGCCATCTGCAGCAGGCCAGGCAGTCTGACCCCAAGAACGCCGCCGTCTATCGGTATCTTGCGGCCGCGTTTCAGGAGGAGGCGCGCCTCGCCGAATCGAAAGGCAATCTTGACCTGCGAGAGAAGGCTGTCAAGCAGGCCGAGGAGACTCTGGCCGAGGCTATAGAGGCGGCAGGGGATCAGCCGGGCCCGCACATCGAGTTGCTGGGTCGCAGGCTTATGGAGGCCAAGACGGGATCTCTCGCGCAGGCGCGAGACCGGATGAAGGCCCTCGAGGGACAGTACCAGGCGCTGGCGGAGAGGTTCCCTTCGAACGCAGAGGTGTTCTCGGCGCTGGCCGAGTTCCATTCGCTGCAATCGGCCTACCTTCACACCGACGCAGCCGCCGAGAAGCTCGATCGGGCCATCGCCGCGGTGGAGCGAGGCCTCGCTCTGGACCCGACGAACGTTCCGGCTTTCCGCCTGGCGGCCAGGCTGTACTACCGTCGCTTCACACTCTACGCCGACGAATCCGCGTTGCCCAAGGCCATCGAACTGGCTGAAACGGCTCTGGAATTACCGGATGCGCAGGACCGGCCCGGACCCAGGCAGTACGCCGGACAGATGTACCGATTCTCTCTGTGCGCGCTGCTCGGCAGGTTCTACCTCGAACAGACGCGACTGTCACAGCGCTCGGACGAGGTCCATGCAACCGTTCTGGCCAAGGCGGAGAAGGTGGTTCATGAGATCGCGCAGATTCAGGGCAGCGGCGAGAATCCCCAGGTGGTCAAGTGGCGTGGCATGCTGGGGTTGGCCCGAGGGCAGACGGGCCAGGCGGTTCGCGATCTCTATACGGCGTATGAGCAGATCGAGGCGGCCAGCGGTTCGGACGACGAGGGCGACGCCTTTCTTTCGTACACGCTGGCCGGGCTGTTCAAGAACACCTCCGAGGTCGGCGCCGTGATCGAGTTCCTCGGGTCGGCCCTCAATTCAGGGATTGTCAGCACCCGCCCCGATACGGTCCTGGACTATGGCGATGCGCTGCTGCGCGTGCGTTCCTACGATGTCGCGTTGAGCGCGGTCAACAGTTTTGAGGAGCGGTTCGGCGCGACCACTCGAAGCCGGCAGCTTCGCGTCCGCACGTTGCTCGCCAAAGGCCATGTCACCGAGGCCGAAGAGGCCATCGCTCAACTGGACCCGGCCGATCCCAACACGCTGAAAATCCGTCTGATTCTAACGGCCTCGCAGGCCACGCAATTGCAGGAGGCGATTCCACGCAGCGCCTCGCCGCCGTCGCGTACCGAGCCAGCCTCACAGGGTCAGGTCGGCGCAACGGAAGATGCGGTGCGGGCCATGCAGGCCGATCTGTACGAATGCCGCAGACGGCAGGCGGATTTGACCCAGCGCCTGCTGCTCGTCGATCCGACCGCTGTGGACGGCAGGGGCCTGGAGACGCTGTGCACGATGCTGATTGCGCAGAACGATGCGGCCGTGGCCAGAGCAGTCGTGGAGACGTTCCTGAAACAGTCCGGGCAGGATGTAGAGGCACTGTTCTGCCGGGGTCTTCTGTCGGAGCCCGATCCCGCGAACTGTTCGGAGTCGCGGTGCCGCGAGATTCGATTGCAGGCGATTCGCAGCCTGAGCGATCCTGTCGTCCGGGCGGCCGAGCTGGGTCTGTTTTATGAGGCCGGCGGTCAGCTCGACGAGGCCATTGCGCAGTGGGAGTCTGTGCTCGATGCCACCGAGTCGCAGGCGCCTCCGGCCGCTGGAACTCATCTGCGAAGCGGACCGCCGAGCTGGCGGCATCGAGCGGTCGGCCAGCTTTTCGACATGGCTTGCCGCAAGAACGACTGGACGCTGGCCCAGAGGGCGGTCACGGCGGCAGCGGCGGACAACCTCGATGACTGCGAAGGCCGTCTTTTTGCCGGCCGACTGGCATATGCCAGGGGACAACACGCGGAGGCATTGGACCATCTGAACGCATGCCTCAAGCTGCGCCCGGTCTTCTCCTATGGCTACATGTTTCGAAGCAACGTTCAGGCGGCTCTCGGCAACGAACTCGCCGGCGTTGAGGATGCGCGGAAGGCATCCCGGCTGAATCCCCTCGATCCCCTGATCGCCAGGACACTGGCGAACGCGCTGCTCGTTCGCAACCAGGGATTGGGAGACCGCGCCTCGGCTGAACAACGGGACGAGGCACAGCTCGCCCTGGAACGCGCCATCCAGTTGAACCCGACAGACACGCAGGCGCTGCTGGCATATGCCGCCCTGGTCGACGAGACCGATCCGCTCAAAGCGCTGGGCATTCGGCAGACGGTTCAGATTACCGCGCCGAGTCTGGAGAACGCCGTGATGCTGGGGCGTCTGGCGACGCGGATTGCCGTCGAGCAGACGGACCCGGCTCGAAAGGGGGCGTTCCTGGCGATCGCCGAGACGGCCTTCGAACAGGCCCGGCAGATCGATGCCCACAATGAGTTCATGCTCCAGAGCTACGCGGAGTACTATCGCGTCACGGGCCAGCCGGACAAGGCGGCCCAACTGCTCGTCGATTCGCAGGACGGTCGGCTTCTGTGGCGTCACTACTACCGCATCGGCCGCTACGAGCAGGCTCGCAAGCTCCTCCAACCGCTTCTCGACGAGCCGGCGAACAGGAACGACGCCCTCAAAGGAATGGTCCTCGTCGCTCAGGCGACGGGCGATAAAGACGCCGTCAAGACGTACTCCGAGCAGTTGCTCGGTCAGGAGGACAATGCCGCCAATCGTCTGGCTCAGATTCGCGCGTTTCTCGATCTGGGCCTGGT
>CAZNSM010000052.1:13052-26749 GCA_964575615.1 uncultured Pirellulales bacterium
GCGTACCTCTGGGCGGGGAGGCACGAAGAGGCCATCAGTGAGTTGCTGGCGGTGTTGAAGACACCTGCGGCGCCGGCATCGGCCAGGGTGCTCCTGGAACGAACCTATCGCAGGCTCGGACGCGACGAATCGCTCGCTCAGTTCTATTCGAAGACCCTGGCGGAATTCCCCGAAAGTGCTGTCTGGCTGACGCGCGCCGGAGCCTTCGCCATCGACCAACGCGATTTTGACGAGGCCTTGAAGCTGTACGGCAAGGCCTATCGCCTCGCGCAGACGGCGACTTCCGATGCCCGGCAGGGCAGTGCATTGCGTGCGGCGGTTCTGGACGGATATCTGCATTCGCTGATTCTCAGCGCTGGAGACCCCACCGCGGGAGGGGACTCCTGGCGTCCCGAGCGCCTGGACGAGCTCTTCCGGGAGGCCGCAAAGCACGTCGATACCGACTGGGCCGCGATCGTTTTCTATCGGATGGCCGAGGCCAGGAAGAAGCTCGGCGACGACGCCGAAGCCGGACGCTTGTGCCGGCAGGCGGTCGACAAGGCCTGGAGCAATGACCGGCTGGCCATGGAGATTCTGCTTCGCGTCCGTCGTCTGCTGGGACCGGAAGACGTCTGGCGCTATTGCCGAGGCCGGCTGGCGGCGAATCCCGATTCTCTGGCGGCCAACGCCACGATGTTCCATCTGGCCCGCATCGAGAACGATTATGACGATGCTGTCGAGTATGTCGACAAGTGCATTGCCTTGAGCGGGTCTGAGGCCGATGCGCATCGCAGTGCGACCGCCTACACGCTCCAGAAGGCCGATCTGCTGACGGTCGCCTATCAGCGAACTTCCGATAAACGATATCTCCAGGCGGCTGTGGGCGTCTACGAAAGTCTGGAGCGGAAAATGCCGACAAACCACAGTGTTCTGAACAACCTGGCGTACCTGTTGGCGCAGAATGACGAGCGGCTCGACGAGGCGCAGCGATACGCCGAACGCGCGCTGAACGCCAATCCGGACCAGGCGGCGTACCTGGACACGTACGCCCTGATTCTGCATAAGAAAGGAAACGATGCCGCGGCGGTCCGGTTCATCACCGCGGCCGTCCAGCAGTACGAGGTGGCCCAGGCGGCGTCGGCTACGGCGTACGAGCATCTGGGCATGATCAAGGAGGGCCTGGGCGACAAAGCCGGCGCGTTGGCGGCCTATCGCCACGCCAGGGGACTGGCAGACGAGGAACGGTCCGACACTGCCAGGCGTCTGGACGCGGCCATCGAGCGATTGCAAATGGCCCGGTAGCCGACGTGCGACGCGATGCGTTCTCGCAGATGGATTCTGTGGGGATGGGCTTCGGGGAGTGACACCGATGAAGAGTCATCCGAGCCCGATGAACATCGGGAAGAACAGGAAGAGCGGCTCGCCGACCGCGAGCGCCTCGGCGACGGCCTTGACACCCAGGGAAGTCTTCGGGATGCTGCGCCGGCACCTCTGGCTGATCCTGTTCATGACCACCCTCGGAATGGCCCTGGGAGCCGCCGGATGGGTCCTGGTCCGGCGCTACGCACCGCTGTATCGCGCCGAGACGATCCTCAAGGTGCTTCCGCCGATCGAGACCGATCCCATGGAGATCGTGGCGACCCAGGTGCAACAGGATCTCCAATACGGCCATCGTGTCTCCCTGGCCAATCTCATGAAGCGCCAGGACAGCCTTCAGGGGCTGCTGGAAAGCGATAAGGTGCGGGGCACCACGTGGTTCCGTCAGAAGGTGCATGGAGACATTCGCGACGCGGTCGCCAGTCTGGAAGACAATCTCAATGCGTTCCCACACCGGGAGGCCGAGCACATCATCGTCTCGATGACCTGCGGCAGTCCGAAGGAAGCGGCGCTGATCGTCAACGAGATGGTGCGTCTGTTCGTCAGCCAGCACGGCGACACGCAGCGGCAGGACGTCAACCAGAAGCTGATCGAGCTGACGGCTCGTCAGAGCTTCGTGGAGAAGGAGGTCGCCGACAGCGAACGCGCCCTGCAACGCGTCCGGGAGGAAAGCGGGATGACGGATCTGGAGCGTCCCTCGGGCCACTACTTCCAGCACACGATCACCATGCGGCTCAACGACCTCGAACTCCAGGAGAGCGAGCTGTCGCTGGCGATCAAGCAGCTTCGGGCCGACATCGAGAACCTCAAGGTGCTGGCCGAGGGCCCCATCACCGATCAGGTCGAGCATGCGATCGAGCGCGACCCGGTGATGATCGCGCTGGCTCAGCAGTTGGCGTTGCTGGAAGGGCAGTTGTCCGGCCGGCTCACGAAGTTCGGCCAGGACCACCGGGTGGTTCGTCAGACCCAGGAGCTGATCGGCGAGATCGAGCAGAAACGAGGTCAGCGGCGCCTGGAGATTGCCGAGCAGACCCGACGTGCGAATCTCTACAACGCCCGGGACACCCTCCGCGTTCTGGAGGAGCGACAAACGGAACTGCAACTGCTCAGGGACCAGGCACGCGACAAGCAGAAGGCGCTGGACGAGGCGCGAGCCCGCTACGAACAATACACAAAAGTGCGCGACGAGCGCATCGAGATGCTCAATCAGATCAAGACACAGATCGAGAAGCTGCGGATCATGCTGAGCGATCCGGACACGCCCAAGGTGCAGCCGCTGGGTCTGGCCCCGGAGCCGTTGAAGATGGTCATGTCCCGGCACGTCCTGCTCTGGGGCCCGGGCGGCACGATGCTCGGCCTGATGCTCGGCCTGGCTCTGACATTCCTGATCGAGATGCTCAACGACCTCGTGCGGACTCCGAGCGACGTTCGGCGTTTCCTGGGTCTGCCTTTGCTGGGAATGATCCCGGATGCCAACGAGGACCGTGCCGTCGACGATGTCGATCTGTGTCACGTTGTGAAGGACGCGCCGTATTCGCTGCTGGGCGAGTGCTACCGACGCTGCCGCACCAACCTGGATCTGACGGGCGAGGCGGGCTTCAAGACCCTGCTGATCGCCAGCGGCGCGCCCGGCGACGGCAAGACGTCCGTCGCGTGCAACCTGGCGGCGGCCTTCGTCGCCAAGTACGAGAAGGTGCTGTTGATCGATGCGAACCTGCGTCAGCCGAGCCTGCACCTGGCCTTTCCGCGGACGGGTTCCGAAGAGACGAAGGAGACGCGTCGGCAGGGGCTGACGAGCATCCTGACCGGGCAGTGCGACTATCAGGCCGCCATTCGACCGAGCAGCATCGCCGGGCTGGACCTCATCTACGCCGGTCCGCCGACTGCCAGTCCGGCCGAGGTGCTGGCCGGCCGCCGGATGAAAGAGCTGATCGAAGGCGTGGCCCAGCACTACGACCGCGTGATCGTCGACAGTCCGCCTGTGCTGCTGGTCAGCGACGTCAAGGTGCTGGCGCGGCTCGTGGATGCGACGCTTCTCGTGTACAACGCCGCGACGACCACGCGCGGAGCGGCCCGGCGGACGCTCTATGAGCTGCAGGAGGTAGGCGCCAACGTCCTCGGCTGCGTGCTGTTTGGCGCTGAGGCCATGAAGGGCGGCTACTTCCGCCAGCAATTCAGGGCGTACCGCAAGTATCTCAAGCCCCAGTTGGCCGCCAATTCCGCGTGACCCGCGCGGGACCGATCCGGCAGGGGAGAAACGAATCCCGACAAAAGGGGCTTTCCTTCGGTAGGTGGCCTCGTAGAATGAAACGCCGTTGGGTAACTTGGCGTTCTGTAAGAGGATGACGTCTATGGAGAAGTTTCTGGTGACGGGCGGGGCCGGCTTCATCGGCTCGAACATCTGTCGACGACTGGTGGCCGAGGGCTGCTTTGTGCGCGTGGTGGACAACCTGCTGACGGGCAAGCGCAGCAACCTCGATGACATGATCGACAAGATCGAATTCGTCGAGGCCGACATGGGAGACCCGAACGTGGCGCGGTCCGTGATGAAGGGCATCGATGTCGTCCTGCATGAAGGGGCGCTGCCCAGCGTGCCGCGCAGCGTCGACGAGCCCGAGCTGACGCACAAGCACTGCGTCGATGCGACGTTCACGCTGCTGATGGCCGCACGCGATGCGGGCGTCAAGCGGTTTGTCTACGCCGCCAGCTCGTCGGCCTATGGCGACACGCCGACGCTGCCCAAGGTCGAGACGATGCCCACCAGTCCGCTGTCGCCGTATGCGGTCGGCAAGCTCGTGGGCGAGTACTACTGCTCGGTTTTCGCCAAGGTCTTCGGCCTGGAGACGATCTCCCTTCGTTATTTCAACGTGTTCGGGCCGTACCAGGACCCGACGAGCCAGTACGCCGCTGCGATTCCCGCCTTCGTGACGTCGATCCTGAAGGACCAGCCGCCCACGATCTACGGCGACGGCGAACAGAGCCGCGACTTCACCTACATCGACAACGTCGTGCAGGCTAATCTCTGCGCCGCCCGCGCGAAGAAGACCAACGGCGAAGTCGTCAACATCGCCTGTGGCGAGAAGGTCACGGTCAACGAGATCATCGCCCTGATCAACGAGATGGTGGGCAAGAAAGTCGTGCCTCATTACGCGCCCGCCCGCGCCGGCGACGTCAAACACTCGCTGGCCGACATCACTGCCGCCCGCAAGCTGATCGGCTTCGAGCCCGTCGTCCTCTTCCGCGACGGCCTCCAACGCGCCATCGCCTGGTATCGCGACAACCTGATGTGACCGGCGCCCATTGACGGGTGTCACTCGATCTGGGTGCGGAGGGCGTCGGCTTGTTCGAGCAGTTGCTCGCGGGTGAGGTCCTGCCGGGGAGCCAGTTCGAACGTCCATTCGTAGTCGTCGGTGACTTGGCCGGGATAGAGAACGCCCGCGAAGAAGTCGAACGGAAAGCGGTCGTGCAGCGGCGCCTTCAGTTCGCGGTGTGTGTCGAGCGTCTCGAAGCCTTCCTTGCTGACGCGGACCCAGTAGTCTCCATACCAGTTGAACGACACGGTGACCGGGGAGACGCCGATCTGTTCGTCGTTGAGCGTGACCAGAGCGCCCTGAGGCTCGGTGTTGATCGTCAGTTTCCGTTCGACGCAGCCACAGAGGAGCACGGTCGCCAGGGCGGCCGCGACTACGAACAACAGGGAACGCGTATTCATATCTACAATCCTTTTCAGCCGATTCCGGTCCTTCTTGTCCGCCCATTATAGGCGGACGTCGCCTCGTGAAAAGCGCAAAACCCGACGCGTCGGTACGATCCGGGTGGCAGCCTCAAGTCCGAAGGACTTGGGGATGGTCCATCGTGTTGGTCGCCCCCTGCATTCGAAACAACGGATGAATCTCCCATCCCCAAACGCTGCGCGTTTGAGGCTGCCACACCTCCGTCACGATCGACGACAGCTCAATCGGCGGGCACGCAGCGGCCTTTGCCCCATTCGCGCAGGGCGCAGACCTTCTCGGCCATCGTCACCGATAGAGGGGGCGAGGCTTGTAACGCCCCGATCAGACGCTCCGTGTCCAGCTCGGCCTTGTCCGCGTAGGCGGCGTGCAGTGCCGAGGTGACCGCCTGCTCGATCTCCGAGCCGCTGTAGCCTTCCGACGCTCCGCTCAGAGCGGCCAGATCGAACTTCTCGGGGTCGCGTCCGCGTTTTCGCAGGTGGATCGCGAAGATCTGCTGGCGCACTGCAATGGTTGGCAGGTCGACGAAGAAGATCTCATCGAAGCGACCCTTGCGAAGCAGTTCGGGCGGCAGCGCCTCGATGTCGTTGGCGGTGGCGACGGTGAAGACGGGCGCCTCGTGCTCCTGGAGCCAGGTCAGCAGCGTGCCGAACATGCGCTGGGACAGTCCGCCGTCGGCGCTGCGGCTGGCCGCCGAGGCAAAGGCCTTCTCGATCTCGTCAATCCACAGGATCACCGGCGCCATCATCTCGGTCTGCCGCAGTGCGTCGCGCAGGTTGCGCTCGGACTCGCCGATGAAGCTGGCGTACAGCGTGCCCGGGTCCAGCCGCAGCAGAGGCTGGTGCCAGGCGGTGGCGATGGCCTTGGCGCACAGGCTCTTGCCCGCGCCCTGGACGCCGAGCATGAGCACGCCCTTCGGCGCGACCAGGCCGAACGCCTGCGCCTCGGCGCTGAAGACGTCCTGCCGCTGGTGCAGCCAGGTCTTGAGGCGGCTCATCCCGCCGATCTCGCTCAGATCGAGCGGCGTCTGGATGTATTCGAGCAGCCCGCCCTGCTGGATCATGCGTCTTTTGTTGGCGATGATCACGTTGATATCGTCGTCGCGGAAGCGCTGATCGGCGGCGACCGCGTCGCGAATGATCCGGGCCGCCTGGCGACGCGTCAGCCCGCGCAGATTGCGGACGATCGTGTCGAGGCCCTTCTGGGTGATGCCGACTTCGATCGGTTTCTTGCGATGCAGATGCTGGAGTGTGCTCCGGATGATCTGAAGCAGCTCCTTCTCATCGGGATATGAGATCTCGAACGACCGGGTATAGGCTTTGACCGCGTCAGGCAGCTTGTCGGCGCTGTCGATCATCACCAGCGTGATTCCCGTACCGTCGAAGCCGTCGATCATGTCGCGCAGGATGCGCAGGGCTTTGCCGCCCCGGAGATGCTCGGCCAGGTCGAGCGCGACACAGAGGGAGCCGGGCTTGGCCCGCGCGAGGTTGGCCAGTCCGGCGGCCGGGCCGTCGGTGTTGGCGATGGCCGGGCTGCCGTCGATCAGCCCGTCCCGCACCCCGTCGGCGACCGACCAGACCCACATGTCCCGCTTGAGCTTCTCGGCGACCTTTCGCACGATCTCCAGCGCGTAGCGCTCTTCCGTGGTCACGATGGAGATGCAGCAGTCGCCGCCCTCGATCAGTTGCTCGAATCGTTCGCAATCGTTCATGGTCTTTCCCGGTGTCTATAGAGCGTCTGTCGGGGCCGCTCCCCTTGGCCTTCCAGCCTATCGCAAACGTCCTCGATTCGCAAGTCTGCGGTCCGTGGAGTTGACAGGCAGGGGGACCCTGGGTAGGCTATGGCCCTATCACAGGCACTCGTAAGGACATATTGCATGAAGATTTCGCTGAACTGGCTGAACGACTACGTCGAGACGGGACTTGCCGCCGAACGCATCGCGGCGATTCTGAGCGATCTGGGTTTTCCCTGCGAGGGGATCGAACGATTGGGCGACGATACCGTGCTCGACGTCGAGGTTACCAGCAACCGGGGCGACTGCCTCAGTCACATCGGGGTCGCGCGGGAACTGGCGGCCGCGACGGGCAGGGAGCTGAGGCTGCCCCAGGTCGAACTGTGTGAAATGGACAAGGATGCGTCCGAATTCGTCGGGGTCGAAATTGCCGAGCCCTCTCTGTGCGGCCGATACACCGCCCGGGTGATCGAAGGCGTCACGATCGGACCGTCCCCCGAGTGGATGGTCAGGCGGCTTGAGGCCGTCGGGATGCGCAGCATCAACAACGTTGTCGACGCGACGAACTACGCCATGATGGAAACAGGGCAACCGCCGCATGCCTTTGACTACAACACCATCAAAGACCGCCGGATCGTCGTTCGCAAGGCCGTCGCCGGCGAGCGGATCGTCAGCATCGACGGCTCCAACTGCGAGTTGACGCCCGAGATGCTGGTGATCGCCGACGCCAGACGGCCGGTGGCCATCGCCGGCGTGATGGGCGGCCTGGAAACCGAGGTGAGCGACCGGAGCACCACGATTCTGCTGGAAGAGGCCCATTTCGATCCGGTCTGCATACGCACGACGAGCCGCCGTCTGACTCTGCCTTCAGAGGCAGCGTTCCGTTTCGAGCGGATCGTGGATATCGAGAAGATCGACTGGGCCTCGAGACGGACCGCTCAGTTGATCGTTCAGGTGGCCGGCGGTCGCGTGGCCAAAGGCGTGGTGGACGCCTATCCGGGAAGACCTCAGCCCCGGGAAGTAACGATGAGGCTTTCGCGTCTCGGCAAGCTGCTCGGCATCGAGGTCCCGTCCGAGACGGTCCTGAAAATTCTCGCTTCTCTGTGCTTCTGCCCGCGATTGTCGGATGGTTCGGTGGTGTGCTCGATCCCCACGTGGCGCAGCGACATCCAGCGGGAGGTGGACCTGATCGAGGAAGTGGCCCGCGTTCATGGCTACGACAAGGTTCCCACGCGCAAGAGCATCCGGATCGAGGCGGTGCCCGCCGACGCGCGCCAGAGGCTGGCCCAGTCCATCGGCGGATTTCTGAACGGTTGCGGATTCTATGAGACCGTCACCGTGACGTTCATCGATCAGGCGATCGCCGCGCTGTTTTCCGACGGCAGCGCCATTGGCAACCTGGGTGTCAGGGACGTCTCTCGCAAAAGCGCCAATCTGCTGCGGCAGACGCTGCTGGGCTCGCTGCTGGAGGTCCTCAAGACGAACGTCAACGCCAAGAACCTGCCGTGTCGCGTCTACGAGATTGCCGACACGTTCCGACCGAGGCAAGACCGGAACGCGCTGCCCGACGAGAGGACGAAAGTGGCCTTGGTATGCAGCGGCGATTTTCGCGAGTTGCGGGGCGCCGTGGAGGGATTGATCCGGCATATCGATCGCCGGGCGACAGTGGATTTCGTGCCGGCCGATTGCTCTTGGGCGGATGTGGGCGCTGAAGTCACGGTCAACGGACGCGTCATCGGCGTGGCCGCTGTCTTCTCGGATGCCGTCCGGAACAGGTTGGACTTCAAGGATGTGTCGCCGTGCGGCGCGGAGCTGGATTTCGCCGAGCTGCTGGAGCTGAAGGGTGCACCGATCTCCATTCGGCCGGTGCCGCGTTTTCCGGCCATCGAGCGCGATCTGTCGATCGTCGTACCTGAGGACACGGCCTGGAGGGCCGTTGCCCAGGCCATCGCGAGCAGCGCTCCGGCCGAGTTGGAAGACATCCGATTCGTGGACATCTATCGAGGCAAGGGCATCGCACCCGACAAGAAGAGCGTGACCGTTTCCCTGCGATTCCGAGATGAAGACGGCACGCTGACGCACGAGACGGTCGATGGCTATCAGGCGGCCATTGTCCGGAGCCTCAATCAAGCCGTAGGGGCGGAATTGCGGACACTGTGAGGTCCTCATGAACCGTCTGAGATGCCACGTGCGACGCCATGTTTTTTTTCACGTCCCGAACGTCGAATGCCGATAAGAGGTATAGGCGTGTGGGCCAACGTGCTGTTGACCTCCAGAGCTATTTGCTTGACGGATCCGCCGCCATATGGTATAAGAGAATTGCGGGCTGACCCCTGCAGTGTTCGTGAGAATGCAGACTGTTGAAAGAACCGATACCCGTTCTGAGGGAAGTCAGGTCTCGCCGGGCCGGACATGCCTGCTCGACAGGACATCCGGACGCGAGCAACGATTGCCCACCTTGCAGTAATGGGTTCTCTTCAAAGGTCATTCTCACGGCACAGGTGGAGGTGAGCTGGCAATAGATAAAAGGCCTGTCTATGCAGGCCTTTTTTTTATTGGTGCTGCTGACAGCCACGCCGCGTCTGTGTTTGTCGGACGTTCGGGGGCCGAAAGGCCATAAAGACTTGGGGGTTTTGGGGTTAAGACGGCCAAGGGATTTGCCGATGAGAGGGTGAGGACCTGCTGTTCTCCGTGTGGTGTCTCCGCATGAGGATGTCTTGACTTAGTGAGGAGCTGCAATGCCAAGTGTCCGTAACTTCACCGTTCTGCCAGCGTTGCCGGACTGTCTGCAAGAGCTGGACTACGTTGCGAGGAATATGTTCTGGGCCTGGAACCCACCGCTTGTGGAGTTGTTCAAGCGGATTGACCCGAACCTGTGGGTGGCCTGCGGCCACAATCCGGTCAAGCTGCTGGGCAGCGTCTCGCAGACGCGTTTGCAGGCACTGGCGCGCAATGAGAGCTTCCTGAACGAGTTGAAGCAGGCGGCAGCGGCATTGCGGTCGTATCTCCAATCCTCGACTTGGTACGAGAAGGTCTGTCCGCAGACGAGCAGAGAAGTCATCGCGTATTTCAGTGCGGAGTTCGGACTCCACGAATGCCTGCCGATCTACTCCGGCGGCCTGGGAATTCTCGCGGGCGACCATCTCAAGAGCGCCAGCGATCTCGGCATCCCGCTGGTCGGCGTCGGTCTGATGTACCAGAAGGGCTACTTCCGCCAGTACCTGAACATCGACGGCTGGCAGCAGGAAGCCTACGTGGAGAACGACGTGTTCAACATGCCGATGGAGCTGATCCGCAAGGAGAGCGGCCGGCCCCTGACGGTGAGCGTCGAGTATCCCGGCCGCAACGTCCAGGCGCAGGTCTGGTGCGTCTGCGTGGGTCGGATCAAGCTGTATCTTCTGGACACCAACATCGCTCCGAATTCATCGGTCGACCGCATGATTACCAGCAACCTCTACGGCGGCGACCGTGAACTGCGAATCCGCCAGGAGATCCTGCTCGGCATCGGCGGGCTCAAGGCCCTGCTGGCCATGGGCATTGAGCCGACGGTCTGCCATATGAACGAGGGGCACGCCGCCTTCATGGCGCTGGAGCGCATTCGACAACTGCGCAACGCCAAGAACATGACGTTCGAGGAAGCGGTGGAAGCGACCCGCTCGGGCAACGTCTTCACGGTCCACACGCTGGTCAAGGCGGGCCTCGACGAGTTCAGCGTGGAACTGATGGACAAATACTTCGGAGGCTACTTCCCGCACCTGGGTGTGAACCGCACACAGTTCCTGTCCCTGGGACGGCTGCTGCCGGACGATGAGACCGAACCGTTCAAAATGCCGGTGCTGGCCATCCGCCTGAGCGGCTACGTCAACGGCGTCAGCAAACTGCACGGGCAGATCTCCCGCGAAGTGTGGGGATCGCTGTGGCCCGGCATCCCGGAGAAGGAAGTCCCGATCATCTCGATCACCAACGGCATCCATCTCAAGACGTGGCTGTCGGAAGAGATCGGCGGCCTGTACCAGCGGTATCTGGGGCCGTCCTGGTCCGAGAGCGTGTTCGACAAGTCGGTGTGGGACCAGACCGATCAGATTCCCGACGAGGAACTGTGGAGCGCCCATCAGCGCTGCAAGGAACGGCTGATCGTGTTCGCCCGCAAGCGGCTGATGGCGCAGATGCAGCGTCGCGGCCGGTGTCATGGCGAGCTGCGGCAGGCCGAGGAAGTGCTTGACCCCAAAGCCCTGACGATCGGTTTCGCCCGGCGCTTCGCCGCCTACAAACGCGGCGATCTGCTCCTGCGAGACGCCAAGCGTCTGGCCAGGCTGCTGAACGATCCGGAGCGTCCGGTCCAGTTCATCTTTGCCGGCAAAGCCCATCCCAAGGACACCGGCGGCAAGGAGATCATCCGCCATATCATCCATTTCGCCTCCGACGAGACCGTGCGACGGCGCATCGTCTTCCTGGAGGACTACGACATGGACGTGGCGCGGTTCCTCGTGCGAGGCGTCGATGTCTGGCTGAACAATCCGCGCCGGCCGATGGAGGCCAGCGGCACCAGCGGCATGAAAGCGGCGGCCAACGGCGTGCTGAACATGAGCACCCTCGACGGCTGGTGGCCCGAAGGCTATATCCCCGAAGGCGGCTGGGTCATTGGCGACGAGCAGAACTATCAGAACCAGGACTACCAGGACATGATCGAGGCGCAAGCGATCTACAGCATCCTCGAGAACGAGGTGGTGCCGCTGTACTACACCCGCAGCGCCGACGACCTGCCCCGCGCGTGGATTGCGAAGATGAAAGCCACCATTCGGTGGGTCGCGCCGCGTTTCAACACGCATCGCATGCTGGCCGAGTACGTGCGCCGGTTCTACAACCCGGCGGCGGCTCGCTATCGATACCTGGCCGCCGAAGCGATGAGCCGGGCGAAGGCCTTCTCTCGCTGGAAATCGGAGATTCGCCAGGCCTGGTCGGAGTTTGCGGTCAGGGACGTCACGGTGCTGGTCAACGGCGAGCAGGACGAGGAGCGGTTGAATCCGAGGCAGCCGCAGTTGAAGGTGGGCTCGGAGCTGAACGTTCGCGCGTTGGTCAAACTGGGACGCGTTCGTCCGGAAGACGTCTCTGTCGAGCTGTATTCGGGACCGACCGATTCCTGGGGCAACATTCAGGAGGGTTCGCCCGTCGCGATGCGGCACGAGCAGAGAGCCTCGGACGATGGAGAGCACTGGTTCACCGGCTCGATGGAGTGCAAGACGACCGGCCAGCATGGCGTGGCCGTCCGCGTCCTGCCCAACCATCCCGATCAGGTCAATCCCTACGATCTGGGGCTCATTCTCTGGGAAAAACGGCCCAGCGGATCGCTGTAAGACGGCCGGCCGGAAAGACGCTACTCGTTCTCTCGATCGCTCAGCAGCTTGTAGGCCGCCTCCGCCGACGGGGCCTGCTCCAGCGCGCTCTTGAACGACGCATCGAGCATCAGCCGGCTGATCCGCGCCAGCGCCTGGATGTGGGGACCGGTCTGGTCGAGCGGGCTGATCAGCAGGATCACCGTCGACACGGGCTTGCCGTCCACGCTCTGAAACTCGATCGGCTGACGCGCGATGCCCAGCGCCATGACCAGATCCCTGACCGCGTTGCACTTGCCGTGCGGGATCCCGATCCCGGACCCGATTCCCGTGCTTCGGGTCATTTCCCGGCTGAACACCGCCTCCAGCACAACGTTCTTGTTCAAGAGCAGTCCGTTCTCATCGAGCAGATGCACCAGTTCGCTGATCACGGCATTCTTGTCCGTGCCTTTCAGCGGCACCCTGACGGAATTCGGTTGCAGTATCTGTGTCAGAATCATGGTTCGTGCGACCAAAGGAAGCTTCGGCAACATGTCCTGATAAACCAGGGTCGCACTATAGCACTGCCTCTCGATCCTGCCAAGCGTTTTTGCCCGGCCGATGCATTATTTCTGATCGCCTCGGCGCACAACTATGTCCCCCGAGCCACATGGGCCCGGCCGAGGACAAAGAAACTTACGGCAGGGAGCAAGCCCGGTTCCGTGTTCCGGATGCCCGTCCATGCTGGCAGGTATGCCCGTGTCGAGATGGCGGGTATGCTACTGTTTCTTCATGGCGTTCTTGATGACGCCCACGATCGCCATCAGAACGCCGCCGCCCACGCCGCCGCTGGCGATGCTTCCCACGATACTGCCGATGTCCATCCCGCCACTGCCGGTGGCGATCCCCAGAAGACCGAGCAGTTGCCCGCCGATCCCGCCGCCCAGGATGCCGGCGATGGAATTGCCGAGCGTCCCCAGGGAGAACTGTTTCATCAGACCGCCTGCCACATTCCCGCCAACGGCCCCGCTGACCAATTGAATGATTAACGGCAACAGATTTCCCATCGCACTTGCCTTTCAGATGGTCCGCTTGTGTTTGTGTTCGGCGCGGATAGCCGTCAACGAGGGCGCCTCCGACGCCGCAGGCTGTCCCGCATTGGCGGCTACCGCGGTGGCGTTTCTGTGCGTGCTTCGACGGTCAGTATTCCACGCCGGCCGGCAGCTTCTTGGCCTGCTCGATCCAATCCGTCACCATCGCCAGGGTCGGCACGCGCCGCGTGAGCTTTTTCTGCGCGTTCACTTCCGACATTTTCGTCTCCAGGTTGGCGGGAACGCGGTTCTTGAGCTCCTTGACCGTGTCGACGCCGGAAGCCTCCAGGAGTTCGGAGTACTCGGACCCGATGCCTTTGATGCGGTACAGGTCGACCATGTTCACCCACTTGAGAATCAGGGACTCGCTGATCCCCGTCTTCTGGGCCAGCTCGGCTCGCCCCTTCTTCGTCTTGCCCGCCGAGAGCAACTGGTCGGTGTTGCCCACGCCGGCAGCCCGGAGCTTCTCTCCATA
>CAZNSM010000052.1:26849-29309 GCA_964575615.1 uncultured Pirellulales bacterium
CTGATCCTCCTCCTGTCGATGACCTTCGGATGCCGCAAGAAGACCGGCGACCAGACGAGTTCCGGCACCGGGACGAAAACGCCCGCCCCGGCTTCCACCCAGACTCAGGCCGCCGGTGTGGACGTGGACAGGGCCGTCAGTGAGATCCAGACCGAGGCGCAGACCATGACGGTCGAAAGCCTCAAGGCCACCGCGCTGAAGTACAAAGACGCCATCCTGGCCAAGCAGGTGGACATCGAGAAGCTGGCCGCCAAGATCAAGGAAATCCCGCTTACCGAGGCCTTGGGCGAAGAAGCGAAGAAGCTGAAGGCCGATCTCGGAAATCTGGAAACCGGTCTGAAGGCGCTGAAGGATCGGTTCCAGGTGTACTACGATGCGCTGAAGCAGAAGGGCGCCGACCTGACCGACCTCGCTCTGTGAGGTGGTCCACACCACGGGGGGGATGACAGGGGGGCCGCGTGGCCTCAGGCAGAGCGGCGGCGGTTCGCGCTCGTAGAACAAGGAGAATACCATGCGCTGGAAAGACAGGCGAGCCAGTTCAAACGTCGAAGACCGTCGGGGCCTTTCCGTCAAACAAGGCATGGTCGGCGGGGGACTCGGAACGCTCATCCTCGTCCTGGCCATCTACTTCCTCGGAGGCAACCCGTCCCAGCTTCTGAACTCGCTCCAGATGCAGCAGACGACGGACTCGTCGTCGTACGTGCCGACGGCCGAGGAGAATGAACTGGCGCAGTTCGTCTCTGTCGTGCTGGCGGAGACCGAGAACGTCTGGACGGATCTGTTCCGCCAGCAGGGGTTGAGCTACGAGTATCCGAAACTGGTCCTCTACACCGGCACGGTGCAGACGGGCTCCGGCTACGCCAGTTCGGCTACCGGTCCGTTCTATGCGCCGGGCGACCGCAAGGTGTACATCGATCTGAGCTTCTACCAGGAGTTGCAGCAGCAGTTTCACGCGCCCGGCGATTTCGCCATGGCCTACGTGATCGCCCACGAGGTGGGCCACCACGTGCAGACGCTTCTGGGCATCACGGACAAGGTGATGTCTCTGCGGTCGAGGCTCAGCGAGACGCAGTTCAACAAGTACATGGTGTGTTTCGAACTCCAGGCGGATTACCTCGCCGGCGTGTGGGCCCACTACGCCGACCGAGTGAACCTGCTCGAAGCCGGCGACCTCGACGAGGCGCTCAACGCCGCCAGCGCCGTGGGCGACGACCGCATCCAGAAGGCGGCTCGCGGCTACGTCGTGCCCGACAGCTTCACCCACGGGACCTCCGAGCAGAGAAGGCGTTGGTTCCACAAAGGATTCACCTCAGGAACCCTTCGCGACGCCGACACCTTCGCCGCCGAAGGTCTGCCCCTCCGGTAGCCGCACGCAACGCTGTTGCCGCGTACGAGCGCACAAGGCATATCCGTAGCTGCATCCGCTCCAGGCCGGCGACGAGTCGGCGGGTTTGTACCCGCACCGTTTCACGCGGTGTCCCGCCGCATCGCCTCGCGGACGACGAGCGACGAGGGGTGTGTGTGAAAATATCCTGGCAGCCGTGTGGCAGCCTCAAGGCGTAGTGCAACGGAGCTTTGGGGATGGTGAATGGGAGTGGCACATCCGTACGGAAAGGCCTCTGCGATGCGATCCATCCCCAAGTCCTGCGGACTTGAGGCTGCCACGCCTGGCTGTTTGCGCCCTCAAGGGAGTGCTGCCCTAAAATCTTGACAGACACCGACGAGGGACGAAATGCGCCTTCTTCTTGCGTTGCAGTCGGTGTGGCGGTACGATAGGGGTGTGCATGGGCTCCAGAGAGGGGCAGTACCGGAAAGGACGTTGCAGATGACGGCGACGGATTTGGGCGTCTCACAGGAGCAGATCGAGCAGTTCTGCGCCCGCTGGAAGATCGGTCGGCTGGCCGTTTTCGGTTCGGCTGTTGCCGGCCATCTGCGGGCCGACAGCGACATCGATCTGCTGGTCACGTTCGCTCCGGACGCCGATTGGACCATGTTCGACCATTTCGCAATGGAGGACGAGTTGTCCAAGCTGTTCGGTCGCGAGGTCGATCTGGTCAACGTGCGGGCGCTCGAAGAGAATCCCAATCCCACCTACCGTCGCGAGATCGTCGGCTCCGCGAGGCAGATCTATGCCGCGTGACGACAGCCTCCTGCTAGACATGCTCCGCGCCGCCGAGCAGATCGAGCAATTCACGGACTCGATGGATTTCGAGCAGTTCCGCGCCGATATCAAGACCCAGTCTGCTGTCCTGCACCAGTTCCTCCTGATCGGCGAGATCGCCAAGCGGCTCAGCGACGATTTCAAACAGGCCCATTCCTCCGTGCCATGGTCCGCCATGGCGAGGATGCGCGACAAGTTGATCCACCACTATCGCGGAGTCGACCTCCGCGAGATCTTCCGGGCGGCCGACGCCGATATCCCCAGACTGATCGAGTTTCTTCGCCGGCAACTGGCCAGGC
>CAZNSM010000053.1:0-29176 GCA_964575615.1 uncultured Pirellulales bacterium
GCCAGCCGGCGGTGGACACCGACAAAGACTGGGTGGCGCTGGTCGTGCGCTCGACATTCGACCACATCGGCCGCATCCGACACTGATTCCGACCTTCCCCAGCGGTATATGACCACCTTCGCGCCGGCCTCGGCAGAGCAGGCCGCCGCCCCGAGCAACCCTCCGACCCGCCGATTCCGCCCCGGCAACGGGAACAGGTGGCTGTAATGTGCCGCCGGGCTCCGATTTGACGCAAAACCGTGTTGCTTGAGGGGGCGGTCTCTGGTATAAAGGATATACGGATGTGTGGGTTCCTGATGTAGCGGCAAGGGTCTGAAGCGAGCCACCCTGCGGCGAATCGGACTCGGAGGCCCTTATGCAATGTGTCGCGTTGCACACATGGCGCAAGGGGGGATGCGCCGGGTCCATGTTCATTCCCGGAGATGATCCGTCATTTGACGATTTTCCTGTCGCTTTTTCGGAAAGGAGGTGCCGCGGCACGCACTCTGCCCCTCTGGGGCCTGACGAATCGATCAGAAATGAATGCAGCGCCATGCCATTCCATAGGCTGATTGAAAGGAGGACAAGTATGTGCGGAAGAATCACGTGTCTGTTGGTCTTGATTCTGGGCCTGGTCGGGTCGGCAGCGGCCCAGGATTATGACATGGAAATCCCCTCGGTCATCAAGCCCCCTGTCCTGGACGGGGAGGTCGACCCGATCTGGTCGATCGCCCGAACGCAGTACATCAAGACCACCATCGACGGCACCGTCTCGTCGCCCGCGGATTGTTCCGGCAGTTGGCGAGCCATGTGGGACGGGCTGTACATCTACGTGATCGTGGACGTCAACGACGATTCCCTCCAGAACAACTCCGGAAGCGCGTATCTGGATGACAGCGTGGAGTTCTACTTCGACGGAGGCAATACAAAAGGCCCGGGCTCGCCGTTGTCGGGCGACGACCGCCAGTACACCTTCGGCTGGACCGCCGACGACGTCCAGGGAACGAACACCAGTCTGGACGGTGTCGAACACGCCCAAGTCAACACCGACACCGGCTGGCGCATCGAGATGAGGCTCCCGTGGCTGTCCCTTCAGGGTTCGGCGCCCGCCATGGGGGATCTGATCGGCATCGACGTTTTCATCAACGACGATGACGACGGCGGCGACAGCCGCGAGGCCCAGGTCTCGACGTTCTCCGGCAGCAACGCCGACTGGCAGATCCCGGCCTCCTGGGGGACCGCCATTCTCGTCAAGGGAAGCGGCGAGAAGGCCTCCGCCCCGAACCCGGCCGACGGCGACACGGATGTCTCGCGAGAGGTCGTTCTGGAATGGACGCCCGGCGAGTTTGCCAACACGCACGACGTCTACTTCGGCACGGTCTTTGACGACGTGAGCAATGCCAGCCGGGCCAATCCGCTGGGCGTGCTGCTCAGCCAGGGCCAGAGCGCCGCAACGTTCGATCCGCCCGGACGCCTGGAATTCGATCAGACCTACTACTGGCGAATCGACGAGGTCAACGCGCCGCCGGACAACTCGATCCACAAGGGAGATGTCTGGACCTTTACCGCCGAGTCCTTCGCCTACCCCGTCCAGAACATCATCGCGACGACCAATGCGACCAGCGAGGAAGACAGCCCCATCGAGAACACCATCAACGGGTCCGGGCTCAATGCCCAGGACCAACACTCGATCGCGGCCAGGGACATGTGGCTGGCCACGCCCCCGGTCGGTGAGGCCACCTGGATCCAGTACGAATTCCCGCGCGTCGAGAAGCTCTATCAGATGCTGGTCTGGAACTACAACGTGCAGTTCGAACTGATCCTCGGCTTTGGCCTGAAGGATGTCGCCATCGAGTACTCCGAGAACGGCGCCGATTGGACGGCTTTGGGGGCTTTCGAGTTTGCCAGGGCCACCGCGAAGGCCACCTACGCGGCCAACACGACGGTGGATTTCGGCGGGGTGGCCGCCAGGTTTGTCCGCCTGACCATCAACAGCGGCTATGGGCTCATGGGCCAGTACGGCCTGAGCGAGGTGCGGTTCCTCCAGATCCCCGTCTACGCGCAGAAGCCGCAGCCGGCCGACGGCGCCACCGACGTGGACCCCGGCGTCGTCCTGAGATGGCAGACCGGAAGAGAGGCGGTCTCCCACGAGGTCTACCTCGGTTCCGATGAGCAGTCGCTGGCGCTGGCCGGCACGGCCGCTCAGCCGAGCTTGGCCCCCACAGGTCTGGAATTCGGAGGCGCCTACTTCTGGAAGGTCGTCGAGGTCAACGAAGCCGAGGCGATCAGCGTTTGGGAAGGCGATCTCTGGAGCTTCGCGACCAAAGAGTACGCGGTGATCGACGGGTTCGAGACCTACACCGACAACGTCGATGCCGGGGAAGCCATCTTCGACACGTGGGTGGATGGATGGGTCAACAGCACCGGCTCGACGGTCGGCTACCTCAACGCGCCATTCGCGGAGAAGACGATCGTCAACAGCGGCAGGCAGTCCATGCCGTTGCAGTACGACAACAGCGTCTCGCCCTGGTATTCCGAAACCGAACGCGACTTCGAAACGGCCCAGGACTGGACGGCGTACGGGGCAACCACGCTGGCGATCTACTTCCGAGGCAACGCACCGGCCTTCATCGAGACCGCCCAGGGCATCGTGATGAGCGCGATCGGAACGGACATCTGGGACACCGCCGATCAGTTCCGCTTTGCCTACAAGAGCCTCAGCGGAAACGGCTCGATCATCGCCCGCGTCGACACTCTCGAACGCAGCAACGAGTGGGCCAAAGCGGGCGTGATGATTCGCGAGACGCTCGAACCCGGCTCGAAGCACGCCTTCGTGGCGGTGACGCCGGACCACGGCATCAGCTTCCAGCGGCGTCCGGTCGCCGGACAGGCCAGCGCCAATACCGACGCGGCCGGCCTGGCGGCGCCATACTGGGTCAAGCTGACGCGGACGAACAACACGTTCACCGCGCAGCATTCGGCCGATGGAACGAGCTGGGCGGACATCACGGTCAGCCCGGCGCTGGAGATTCAAATGGCCGGCAATGTCTACATCGGGCTGGCGCTGACCAGTCATGACGGGGCCATTCCGACCAGCGCCGAGTTCTCCAGCATCTCGACCACGGGAAGCGTCAGCGGCCAATGGCAGGTCGCCGGCATCGGCGTCACACAGCCGGAGGGCAATGCCCCCGAGGCCCTTTACGTCGCCGTGGAGGACGCCGCCGGCAAGATCGCGGTCGCGAAGAACCCGGACCCGGCTGCCACAACGAAGACAGGCTGGAACCAGTGGCAGATTCCGTACAGCGATTTGGCCGGCGTGAATCTGGGCCGGGTCGCGAAGTTGTATATCGGCGTAGGCGACCGCAATGCCCCTGCCGCCGGAGGCGCCGGGACCGTCTACATCGACGATATCGGCTACGGCCGGCCGGTCGCAACCGAATAGGGGCGAATGATCACTCGCCCTTGCGGGGATGCGGGCGAACAACGTCATCGCATCAACAGCAGCAATGCCGCGTGGCTTCGGTCCTCACCGGCCGAAGCCACGCTTCTGTCTATGGTCCTGGCTCAACCCGGCAAGCGCCTGTAGCCACAATCGACAGGAGCTGGGGGGCGGAACGGCACAAGCCCTGCGATAGTAAACGGTTAAGGAGGTTTGGCATGAGACGTTCAAGAATGAATCGACGGTGGCTGATGACAGCCGGTCTGTGCGTACTGGCGACGGCATGCCCGATGCGGGCCGCGGTGCCGGACGGGCTGGCGGCCTACTACAAATTGGACGCGACGTCGGGCCTGAGCGCCGTCGATGAGACGGGCGCCCATGAGGGAACACTGACCGGTCAACTGGCGTGGGTCCCAGGCAAGGACGGCAACGCCCTGCAATTCGTGGGCGGCAACGGCTCGCCGTTCGTGAACCTCGGCGCCTGGCAGACGAACGGCCCGGCGGGTCTGGGGCTGGCCCTGTGGGTCAAGTGGGCCGGGTCGAACGGCCTCTATCAGGGCCTGATCAGTCAGCGGCAAGGCACAATGTATTGGTGGACGGAACTGTCGACGGATGCGGGTCAATTGCGGTTCAAGTCCAACACCAGTCCGCAGAGCAATCTGTACCTCACGAGCCCGCACTTGATCGAAGATGAGTGGACGCACTACGCCTGCTCCCATGACGCGGCGGCCGGGACCGGCGCGGTCTATCTCAACGGCGAGGAGAGGCTGACCGGTTCGTGGAGCCTTCCGAGCGGCAACTTCAGTAATCTGAACGTGGGAATCGGAGTGGTCAACACCGCCGACGGACTGGGCACCTTCAACGGCATCCTCGACGAGGTGATGATCTTCGACAGGCCCTTGTCCGCCGAGGATGTGGCAGCGGCCATGAGCGGATTTGCCGATCCGACCGCTTCGGCTCCGAACCCGGCGGACGGCGCGGTGGACGTACGGCGCGACGTGGCCTTGAGCTGGCGGCCCGGCGAGACGGCGATTGCACACGACGTCTACTTCGGCACGACGTTCGACGACGTCAGCATCGCCGACCGGGCCAATCCGATGGGCGTGCTTCTGAGTCAGGGCCAGGACGCCAACGCGTACGACCCGGTGGGCCTGCTCGACTTCGAGACGACCTACTACTGGCGCGTCGACGAGGTCAACGCCGCCCCCGGCAATGAGATCTTCAAGGGTACGGTCTGGAGTTTCACCGCCGAACCCTACGCCTATCCCATCGAAGCGGTCGTCGCCACGACCAATGCGATCCCCCAGGCGGGCGCCGGAATCGAGAACACCGTCAACGGATCGGGCCTGAACGCCAACGACGAGCACTCGACGAACGGACCCGAGATGTGGCTTGGCGCGGCCCCTGCCGGCGAGCCGATCGTCATCCAGTACGAATTCGACCGGCTCCACATGCTGGCGGAGATGTGGGTCTGGAACTACAACGTCCAGTTCGAACCGATCCTCGGCTTCGGCCTCAAGGGCGTCAGTATCGACACTTCTGCCGACGGCGTCGACTGGACGACGCTGGGCGACTTCGAATTCGCGCAGGCCGACGGCCTGCCCACGTACACGGCGAACACCCGCATCGACATGGGCCGCGCAGCGGCCCGGTTCGTCCGGCTGACCGTCGACAGCGGATGGGGCATGCTGGGCCAGTACGGCCTGAGTGAGGTCCGCTTCTACCAAGTCCCTGCCGCCGCGCGCGATCCGGAACCCGGTTCCGGCCGGACCGGCCTGAACCCGGAGGTCGTGCTCGCCTGGCGCCCAGGCCGATCCGCGACGTCGCACAACATCTACTTCGGCAGCGACCGGGAGGCCGTCGCCGGCGGCGGCGCCCTGGTCGACAGCGTCGCCGAGACCCGATACGATCCCGGCTCGCTCGATCTGGGCACGACGTACTACTGGCGAGTCGACGAGGTCAACGAAGCCGGCGCGCCCGCAATCTGGGAGGGCGAGGTCTGGAGCTTCTCCACGAAAGAGTACTTCGTCATCGAGGACTTCGCCGGGTACACCGACGATCTCGACGCCGGCCAGGCCATCTTCCAGACCTGGATCGACGGCTGGGAGAACAACACCGGCTCGACGGTAGGCTACCTCGATGCGCCGTTCGCCGAGCAGACGATCATCCACAACAGCGCGCAGTCGATGCCGCTGGCCTACGACAACACCGCGTCTCCCTGGTACTCCGAAACCGAACGAACGTTCGATTCGGCCCAGGATTGGACGATCCACGGCGCCGATACCCTCGTGCTGTATGTGCGCGGCAGCGCGCCGGGCGTTCTGGAACAAGCCGACGGCCGCATCCTGGTGGGCGCCATCGGCAGTGACATCTGGGGCGCCTCCGATCAGTTCCGTTTCGTCTACAAGCCACTCAGCGGAGACGGCTCGATCGTCGCGCGCGTCGACAGCATCGCGCCCAGCGACGTCTGGGCAAAGGCCGGCGTGATGATCCGCGAGACCCTCGAGGCCGGCTCGACTCATGCGATGGTGGTGGTGACTCCCTCGAACGGCGTTTCGTTCCAGCGCCGCCCGCAAGCGGACGCCGCCAGCGCCAACACCGACGCGGCCGGCCTGACCGCGCCGTACTGGGTGAAGCTGACGCGGACGGGCAACACGTTCACCGCGCAGCGGTCCGAGGACGGCAGCACGTGGGTGGACCTCGCGCCGGCGGCGCCCGTGCAGATCGCGATGGCGGCCGACGTGTACATCGGCCTGGCCGTGACGAGCCACAACGCCAACGTGGCCACGCTGGCGGAGTTCTCCCATGTTGCCACAACCGGCAACGTCACGGGCCAGTGGCTCGACGCCGGTATCGGCGCCGAACAGCCGACCGGCAACACGCCGGATACGCTCTACGTGGCCATCGAAGACACCAGCGGCAAGATCGAGGCGGTTCCGCATGGCAATCCGGCCGTGACGGTAACACCCCTCTGGCAGGAGTGGCGGATCCCCTTGAGCGAATTCAGTTCGGCGGCTGTCAGAGTCAGCAGCATCGAGAAGATGTACATCGGCGTCGGCGACCGCGACAATCCGACCGCAGGCGGCAAAGGTCTGATCTACGTCGACGACATCGGATTCGGCCATCCCGCTTCCAGCCAGTAAGATCGACGGACACAAAGTCGTCGCCGGGCGCATGTGTGGAAGCATCCTGGCATGTGTGTGGCAGCCTCAAACGCGTAGCGTTTGGGGATGGCGATTCTGGTTGGCAGGTGCGGTGCGCACGGCCCTGGCGAATACCACCATCCCCATCCGCCTGTGGCGGATGAGGCTGCCACACGGACCTCTCTACGGCGGAATGGGGCTTGCCGTGAAATCTGCACAGACAGGGACGCTGCTGCTGCGACCCGTGCAAAAAGCTGTTGCAAAGGGCGGCCGCCTGCCTATAATACCGGTTTGTCCGTTTCAGGGGCCGACATAGGACCGACGTGAATAGATCCTTTTGGGAGACGATATCCATGGAGCAAACCGCCGGACTGGAGATCAACCTTTTTGCCCAGCCACTGCCGTCGATGAAGGAGTTGCACGCGTTGTCGCGCGCCGTCAACTCCAATGAGTCCAACCGCGTCAGATTCGCCCAACAGGTCGAGGCCGAATGCGGCAAGACGTCGGCAGAAGCGAACCTGGCGGCGGGGATCGGCCTGTTCATGCTCGCAAAGCACAGCGAGGCCGTGGAGAAACTCCACAAGGCCAAGGACTGCCTGGAGAAGTTCACCTACCTGGCCTACGCTCTCCGCCGACGCAAGAGGTACGGCGAGGCAATCGATTGCCTGCAACGCGCCCTCGATTTCGGGGCCGAACCTCTGAACGTCAATCTGGAAAAGGCGGCGACCTATCGAGAAGGCCGCGACCTGGACGCCGCGGCCAGGGAGCTTGACGCCTGCAAGAATTTCGAGAACGTCAGCGCCGAGTACCACTACCAGCTCGGTCGCCTCCAGGAGACCCTGGGCGAATACGACAAGGCCGTGCAGAACTACAAGACGGTTCTGGAGCTGGCCCCGGACCATCACCGGGCCCTGTTTCACCTGGCGTATCGTCACGATCTGTCCGGCTACGAGTCGACGGCCATCGACTACTATAAGCAGGCCATCGCCTGCGCACCGGCCTATGTCAGCGCCCTGCTGAACCTGGCGGTGCTCTATGAAGACCGCGGGGAGTTCGAAAAGGCCTGCCACTGTGTCGACAAGGTCCTGGAGTGCCACCCCAATCACCCGCGCGCCCTGCTGTTCAAGAAGGACGTCGACAGCTCCAAGACGATGTACTATGACGAGGAGCGGGAGAAGAAGAGAAGCCGCAAGAACCAGATTCTCGAGACGCCCATTTCCGACTTTGAGCTCTCCGTCCGCAGCAGGAACTGCCTGAGGAAGATGAACATCCGCACGCTGGGCGACCTGCTCAACATCACCGAGGCCGAGTTGCTGTCCTACAAGAACTTCGGCGAAACGTCTCTTCGCGAGATCAAGGCAATCCTGGACAGCAAGGGGCTTCGCCTGGGCATGGCCCTGGAGGACAAGAGCCTTGCCTCAGGAGACCTTGCCGGCCCGAGCAGCCCGGAAGACCAGGGGCTGATGAACAAGCTCGTGGACGACCTCCAACTGTCGGTGCGGGCCCGCAAGTGCCTTCAGAAGCTCAACATCCACAGCGTCGGCGAACTGACGCGCACCACCGAAGCGGAGCTTCTGGGGTGCAAGAACTTCGGCGTCACCAGTCTGAACGAGATCAAGAAAGCCCTGTCGGGTCTTGGCCTGTCGCTACGGAACCTCGAGTAGTCGACCCGCCTGTGCCGGATGCCTGTGCCGTCGCGTAACCAGCCATTATCGAGCCCGGCCTCCACGGGGAGGCTCTGTGCCGTGGCACGCAACAGACGTGGCACGGTCCCGCTGGCGGTTGCCGTCAGCTCGATGGTTCTTCTGGCCGGGTGCGGCCGGCGCGAGATCGTTCGCCCGACGCCGCAGATGGACGTCGAATCCCAGTTCTGGGTCCGCGTTCTGCTGCTGTCCAGCGCCACAGAGTGCACTGTGGCGTCGCCATCGGTCATGCACGTAGACCATCACGACTTCTCGGCCATGGCCCCGGGCGGCGAGCCTGTCGCCTCCGCGCTGGAAGGGCCCGTCAAGGTGACGCTCTCCGACGGACGAATCGTGCTGGGAACAGCGGTCCAGCCGGGTGACAAGGTGGTCATCAGCACCGAGCGGCCCCACGTGTTCACGCTGAACCGGCAGGACTACCGGGGCCGGCTCAAGCTGATCCTCAATGAAGACGGGCGAACCTTCCGCGCGGTCAACTTCGTGCCCCTGGAGCCTTATCTGGCGGGTGTTATCGGCGCCGAGATGCCGAGCTACTGGGAGCCGCAGGCCCTGCAGGCCCAGACCATCGCCGCCAGGACCTACTGCCTCTACACGAAGAAACGCTTCGGGGCAAATCGGGACTGGGACGTCAGCAGCACACAGGCCAGCCAGGTGTACGGCGGCATTGGGGCCGAATCGGCGCAGGTCTGGAACGCCGTGAACGCCACCTACGGCAGAGTGCTGGTTGCCAAAGACCCTCGCACCGGCCGGACCGATCTGTTTCCGGCCTATTACAGCTCGATCTGCGGCGGGCACACCGAAGACTGCGAACGTGTCTTCGGTGAAGCGTTCGGACCGCTCAAAGCGGTGCCCTGCCCCTACTGCAAAGAGGTCGCCAAGATGGGGCTGTTCTTCTGGCCGATGGCCCAGTTCGACAAGACCACCGTCACGAACCGCCTGGTTGCCCGATATCCGAGCCTCGAGAAGCTCGGGGAGATCACCGGCATCGTCGCCATCGAGAAGAGCGACTACGGCCAGTTCGCCCGGCTGACCCGGATTCGCCTGACCGGCTCGACGGGCCAGACTGACACCCTTCGCGGCGAAGACCTCCGCCTGGCGCTCGATCCGAGCGGGCGCAAGATCCAGAGTACGATCTGTCATATCGTTTCCTGGGGCAACGGCTGGGCCTTCCTCTCCGGACGGGGTTGGGGCCACGGCGTCGGCATGTGCCAGTGCGGCGCCGAAGGAATGGCCCGGCTGGGCAAGACCTCCGAGCAAATACTGGAACACTATTATCCCGGCTCGGCCATCGCGAGCCTCTATTGAAACACTGGTTTTATAGGTCTTATCGGTCTTGCAGGTCTCATGGAACCGAACGGCCGATTGCTGTGCCGGAGCGCGACGAATTCCACATGGGGCATTTTGAAACCATCGCAACCGACTCTTGCTGCGGCGCCCGCCGGGGCGTCTTGCACACCGCCCATGGGCCCGTCCAGACCCCGGCGTTCATGCCCGTCGGCACCGCCGGAACCATCAAAGGCGTCACGCCCGACCAGATTGAGGCCACCGGCACCGAAATCATCCTGGCCAACACCTACCACCTCATGCTTCGCCCGGGCGCGGAGGTCGTCGAGAGGCTCGGAGGTCTCCATCGCTTTATGGCCTGGAATCGTCCGATACTGACCGACAGCGGAGGCTACCAGGTCTTCTCTCTCGGCGAGCTGACCCGAATCGACGACGACGGCGTCGAATTCGCCAGTCACGTCGACGGCGCCCGCGTCCATCTGAACGCCGAGACCGCCACCGACATCCAGAACCGGCTCGGCGCCGACGTCATCATGTGCTTCGACGAATGCACTCCTTTTCCGGCCCAGCCCGAGCACGTCCGCAAGGCCGTGGACCGGACCATCGCCTGGGCCCGGCGGTGCAAGCACGCCCACGCCCGTGACGGGCAGTTGCTCTTCGGCATCGTTCAGGGGGGAATCGATCCTGCGCTTCGCAGCCACTGTGCCGAGGAAATCGTTCGTATCGGTTTTGACGGATATGCCATCGGCGGCCTCAGCGTCGGAGAGGGCCACGACCACATGGTCCGCACCGTCGAGCACACCGCCGTCCTGCTGCCGGCCGACCGCCCCCGCTACCTGATGGGCGTCGGAATGCCCGCAGACATCATCGCGGCGGTCCGGGCCGGCGTGGACATGTTCGACTGCGTCCTGCCGACCCGCAACGGACGCAACGCCTTCGCCTTCACCCGTCAGGGCGCCCTGCGGTTTCGCAACAGCGCCCATATCGATTCGGGCGAACCGATCGAAGCAGACTGCGACTGCTATGCGTGCCGGCATTTCACGCGCGGAGCGATCCGGCACTTCTTCAACTGCGGCGAGATGCTCGGTCCCATCCTGCTGTCCCTGCACAACCTGAGGTTCTACCAGCGACTGATGTCCGAGATTCGCACACAGATCGAGGAGGGAGGCTTCGACCGGTGGGCCGCCGCAGAACTGGCCCGTGGCCAAGGCGTCCGATAAGCCCGACCGCTCGAAGGGTTTTCGACGCAGCCACGCCATTTGAATTTGACAATTCTGTCCCCACTGTATAGGCTATCGCGGATATACCCAGGGCCTTAGAAAGGAATTCATCATGGCAAACGTGTGGATCATAGCGCAGGCAGACGGCAATCAAGCGCCGTCGCGAATCAGCTCGGAGCCCGTCACCGGCGGCAACGAGGGCACCGCCGTCGTGCAGGACCCCGCCGGAGATGCCACAGCGCCGGCCCCGACGAAGCAGGTTTCGCCGCTGATCTCGTATCTGCCTCTGATCTTCATCTTCGTGATCATGTACCTGTTCCTGATGCGAGGGCCTCGCAAGCAGCAGCAAAAGCACAGGCAGATGGTGCAGTCGCTCAGCAAGAATGACCGGGTCCGAACCATCGGGGGGATCTTCGGAACGGTCGTGGAGGTCAAAGGCGACGAGGTCGTGCTCAAGATCGACGAATCGAACAACACCAAGATACGAGTCAGCACCTCCGCGATCGGCAAGAATCTCTCCCAGGAGGGGAAAGATTAAGCGCCTCTGGCGGATGGTCGAAGAGAGACTGACTCAGGAGAAGACCTAACAGGAAAACACTATGAACAAGAATCTGGTACCGAAGATTGTCCTGATCCTCATTCTGGTGGCGCTGGCGGTGATCGGCCTGTACCCGCCCGACAAGAAGCTCAAGCCCGGCATCGATCTGGCCGGTGGAACCAGCCTGATCTATGCGATCAACACGGAGGGCCTGACCGCCAGTGAGGAGACGGACCTCGCCCAGCGGATGATCGCGGTGCTGCGCCGGCGCATCGATCCGGCCAACATCCAGAACCTCGTCTGGCGGCCTCTGGGCAACACGCGCTTCGAGATCCAGATGCCTTTGGCCAGCAAGGCTACGCAGCAGTTCCGCCAGGCGTACGAGGCCGCCTTGAACGATCTTCTCGCCAGGAACACCAACCCGGCGACCATCATGCGCGCGCTCCAGGAGCCGGCCGCCGAACGCACGGAGACCCTGGCCCGCTTTGCGCAGGGCGATCCGAATCGCGCGGCCATCATCGATACGCTGGTCTCGACGTATGACGCCCGCCGGCAGGCCCAGGAGAAGCGGGACGCCCTTTATCAGAAGCTCGACGGTCTCAAGAAGACCCTCAGTGACGCGGGCGTAGCGGTGGACCGCGTGGAGGCCAACCGAGGCGACTGGACCAGGCTGGCCGCGGGCGAGCTGGCGAACACACTCAAGGATTTTGCCGGTTCCGAGGAGCAGGTCGCGCCGCTGACCGAGTATGTCACGGCGTATAAGGAACTGGTGGAGGTGCTGAATCAGCTCACCGCCGAAGCGGGCCTGAACGATCGATACGACGCCGCCAGACGCAAGCTCGATCAACTGAATCTGACGATCGATCAGGTCACCTACATCCTGGAAATGGATCAGAGATCGTCGGACCGGGTCAAGAGGATCGAGCAGCTCAAGGCCATGTTCCCCGATCGTGCCGCCGCTCTCGACAACCTCGTGACCGCCTATGACACGTACCGCCCTTATCGCGGCCAGCTCGATGACCCCAAGGACCTTCAGCGCATGCTCAAGGGCGCCGGCATCCTCGAATGGCGCATCCTGCCGACCCGGGGCCGCACCGAACTGAGCGAGGCGGAGATCGAACGCTACACCCAGGAACTGAGCGAGAAAGGTCCCAAGTCGGCCTCCGACAGCCAGTACGTCTGGTGCGAGATCGAGGACCCCACGCAGTTCGGCGCCCGGAACGCCGTTTTCGGCCAGTTCGGCGACAAAAGCTACGTCCTCGCCAGCAACCGACCCAACGAGGCCATCCTGCGCGCGACCGGCGGACGCGGCTGGAAGCTGGAGAAGTCGTTCCCGTCGTCGGACAACATGGGCCGAAGGGCCATCGGTTTCCACCTGGACGACAAGGGTGGCGCCTTGTTCTACAATGTCACGCGAGAGAACCCCGGGCGACCCTTGTGTATCCTGCTCGACGGCATCGCCATCTCCGCGCCCGAGATCAATCCCGACAGCCCGATCGGCAGCCAGGGCATCATCACCGGCAGCTTCACCATGACGCAGATCACGGACATGGTCAACAAGCTCAACGCCGGTTCTCTGCCGGCACGCCTGATCGAGCAACCCATCTCGGAACGCGTCATCGGTCCATCCGTCGGCGCCGACAACCTCCAGAAAGGTATCCGATCGGGCATCATTGGCCTGGTGGTGGTCGCGTGTTTCATGCTGGCCTACTACATGGTGGGCGGCTCGATCGCGGACGTGGCGCTGCTGCTGAACATCCTGTTCGTGCTGGCCATCATGGCCGGGTTGCGAGCGACGTTCACCCTGCCCGGCATTGCCGGTCTGATCCTGACCATCGGCATGAGCGTCGACGCCAACGTGCTGATTTTCGAACGCATCCGTGAGGAGCAGGCCAAAGGGGTCGGCTTGACCGCCGCGATTCGCAACGGCTATGCACGAGCGTTTTCCGCCATCTTCGACTCCAACTTGACGACGATTCTCACGGCCGCCATTCTGTATTACGTCGCCTCGGAGGACATCAAAGGCTTCGCTATCGTGCTCATGCTTGGCATCGCATCAAGCATGTTCACCGCGATCTTCGTGACGCGCGTCATCCTCGATCTGCTGGTGTCCAAGCGGATCATCAAGGAGCGTCTGGTCATGCTGCGTCTGATCAGCGTGCCCAAGATCAACTGGATGGGCATGAGGAAAATCTTCTACGTCGTCTCCGGCCTTCTGGTGATCGGCGGTCTGACGCTGTTCTTCGTCCGCGGCCAGTCGAAGTACGACATCGAGTTCACCGGTGGTACGAGCGTGCAGATGGATCTCAAAGAAGGCGTATCCCTCACGCGTGCGGACGTCGAGAAACGCATCCAGGAGATCGGCGTGCAGTTGAACAACCCCGGTCTCCAGGCGGCCACGATCTACAGTGTCGGCGAACCGATCGGCGAGAGTCCCAGCGGAGAGAAGATCTACAGCCAGTATGAGATCACCACCACGGCGATCAACAAGCTGCAAACGGTGGTGACCTTCAGCGCCAGCCGCCCGGCGGTCGATGCGGCTACCGCCGAGATCCGCAAAGCGGAATCCGAGCTCGGCCGGCGGATGGGCATGTTCGAGCTGGCGCCCGATGGAGCCCAGTCGTACGTCGTCTCCACCAGCCGGGTCAATCCGGCCATGGTCCAGGACGTCCTGACCAAGGCGTTCCCCAACGCGACGATCGCCGAGCCGGAAGTCGAAGAGGTCGTCACCGATGCCATCCGACAGGCCTTCCAGGGTCAGTTGGAGATTCAGCAGAACCTGCATCCCGCAATCGCCTCCGCGGAGAAGATCACCGAGGAAGTCGTCGACACCTATCCGGAACTGGCGGACTACGTCGGCGGCATCCGCCTGGAGACAACGCTCCAGACCCCGGCGACGCTGGCAGAGATCCGTCAGCGCATTCAGGAGCTTCGCTTCCGACTGGACACACAGAATCTGGTCTGGTATCCATACGCCGTGTACGGTTCCGGGCTCAAGAACACCGACCCGAACCAGCCGGTCAGCGCCTTCACATTCGTGAGCGTCGAGCCCGAAGCCGGACTGCGAACGCTCAGCGAACAGGAGTGGGAACGGTTCGTCAACAACGAGAGAAACCGCGTTCTGCTGGCCACCCAGAGGGAAACGACACTTCCTCGTGTCACCCAGATCGATCCGTTCGTCGGCTCGGAGGCCAAGACGCGGTCCTTGATTTCCATCGTCCTGTCGCTGGCGGCAATCGTCGGCTACATCTGGTTGCGGTTCGGCAGTCTGCGGTTCGGACTGGCGGCTATCGCGTGCCTGTTCCACGACGTCTCGATTGCGGTGGGCGCCATCGCCATCTCAACCTACCTGGCCCAGACGGCCATCGGGCCGGCCTTGTTGGTCAGCGACTTCCGCATCAATGGCACGCTGATCGCGGCCATCCTGACACTGCTGGGTTACTCGTTGAACGACACCATCGTGATCTTCGACCGTATCCGCGAGAACCGGCACAAAGCCCAGCTCACGCCGCAGACGATCACCAACAGCATCAATGAGACCTTGTCCAGAACCATCATCACCGGCGTGACGACGCTGTTCGTCGTGTTCGTGATGTACGTCTTCGGCGGCTCCGGCCTGCGGGGCTTCAACTACGTCATCCTGATCGGCCTGATCGTCGGAACGTATTCGTCGATCGCCGTGGCGCCCCCGCTGCTGCTGATTGGCACGGAAAAGCAACAGGCGAAATAGACTGTCAATCGTACCGACGGCGGTGGGGCCAAACCACGCCCCGCCGCCCGGGTGCTTGCGTTTCGTGGGCATGAGCACAGTTTTGCAGCCCGGTCTGTACAGTGGACAGAGATTTCAAAATAGGGATGATCTGCGGCGTAGTCCTGGCGGGCGTGGTCCTGCTTTGGGTGGTGACACGCCCGACCCTGACCACACAGGCGCGGATGGTGAGTCCTTCGGCCGCCACTTCGCAGGACAGCCGGCCTCAGACAGAGTCTCTCTTCTCCGAGCCGAGCCGGCCGGCGGCGGCATCGGCGGCTCCGGAAAGACCGACGCAGGTCGCGGAGGCTTCGCCCGTCACCGGACTCGTCGAGACCGTTCGTCCGGAGCCGTCCGTCAACGTCCCGCCGACTCAGACGCACGTCCCGCAACCTGACCTGACAGTCCACGAAAGGGAGCAGAAGATCACCACCACCCGGTTCCACATCGTCCAGAAGGACGAGACTCTCTCCTCGATATCGCAGCAATACTACGGCACCGCCAGCCGATGGCAAAAGATCCTGGCCGCAAACGAGCAGACCATCAAGGACGCCAACAAGATCCGCCCCGGAACCAAGCTGATCATTCCCGAGTGAATCAGCGCCTGGCGGCGCCGGCCCCGTTCCGTCAGATGGCGCCCGCCGCATCACGGTCCACGAACCAGATCACCCTGTCCAGCACCGGCCAGAGAATGTGGATCGGGTAACGGACCTCATCAGGCTCGCCGTTCAGGACCTCCCTGAGCGTCTCGGCCTTCTCCGCTCCGGACACGAGGACGGCCAGGCGGTTGGCGGCGCGCAGGACCGGATGCGTCAGGGTGATTCGATTGAGCCGGCCGTCCATGACGTAGACAACGCACGCGAGGTCGTCCGTGTCGAACGGAGCGAAGGAATTCGGCAGCAGGGACGCCGTATGTCCGTCGGCGCCCATGCCGAGAACGATCAGGTCGAACTCCGGGATGCGGCCCTCTTCAAGCGCGAACGCATTGCGGAGAATCGTCTCATACGAGCGTGCAGCCGTGGAGATATCCTCGTACTCGGTTGGAATCCTGTGAATGTTGTCCGGCGGGATCGGCACCTTCCTCAGAAACGCGTCGGCGGCCAGACGGTAGTTGCTCTGCGGCGAATCGACAGGGACGTATCGCTCATCCACCCAGAACACGTGAATGTGCTGCCAGAGCAACGCCTGTGCCGCAGGACTGGCCGCCAGTTTCTCGAAGGCCCGTCGGGGTGTCTGGCCGCCGGAAAGAGCCACGTTGAACGCGCCCCTCGACTCCAGCGCCTCGCGCGCACACGAAACGAACAGATTGACCGTCCGGGACGCCAGATCCTCGACGTCCGAGACGATCTCGATGTTGGGCCGATACTTCGCCGTGGTTTCCATGGTCACCTCCATGCCTGGCCGCCTTCGGCCGCGGTCAAACCACCCGGTCATTATCCGACGCGCATCCAGCCGCTGCCAGAAAAATCCACGGCAAACCCGGCAGGACGGCACAGAGGTCGCCGGTCGGGCCATCACCGAGGCCGGCACGCGTCGAACGCGGCGGCGGAGGCGACGTGCGTTGCCGGCCGGATCGCTTGTTTCAAGGGGCTGTGCGTTCGGCAGACCGCCCTTCACCCGCCTGGTCGGAGATCCGGACCGCCATCCCCTCGACAAACCCATCAGGCCTGTCGGTGACGATCAGCGCCTCATCGGGAAGGCCCGCTGTGACATAGGCATGCCTGTCATCGGTCCGAACGATCTCCAAGGGCTGGGCAGTCAGTCTGCCATCGCGAACCAGCCAGACGCGATTGGATTCATGAATGGCCTCGCGCGGAATCGCCACAGCGCCATGCAGCGTCTTTCCGGCAATGCGGACACTGACGAAGGTCCCGGGCAAGAGAGGCGGTCTGCCTTCGGAACCATCCAGCGGGCGGGGAACTTCCACCACGACCGGGACCCGGCGCGAGGCGCGATCCACTTGCCCTGTCGTTCGAGTGACGCGGCCGGCCCACGTGTGCGTGCCGCCGGCCAGTTCCGCCTGCACTTCGGCCGGGGCGAGATTTCCGTCCGTTCCACCGATAGGAGCCGACAGCGGAAAAACGTCGAGCCAGGCCAGGTCGCTGCCTTCGAGCAGGGCCTCCACCTCGAAGGCATCGATCCCACATGCTGTCGCCAGAGGTTGCCCAATCCCGACGTACTGGCCGAGGTTCACGGCGTCACCGGCGATCATCGCGTCGAACGGAAGCGAGATCATGGTCCGCTGGAGCTTCAGCTCGGCCATCTCCAACTGCGTCCTGGCCGAATCGAGAGTCGCTCTGGCCCGCTGGATCCGAGGCTCACGCAACGCCGGCGCCCGATCCGTGTCGGCGTTTTCCAGTTCCAGTGCGGCCTGCGCCTCGGCCACAGCCGCCCGGGCCTGACGAACGGCCAGCTCGTGATCGCGTGAATCGATCTGAACGATCTTCTCGTTGGCTCGAATGATGCCGCCGGCCTTGAGTTCGGAATGGATGAACACCACCGTGCCGGCCACCTCCGGCATGACGTTCACTTCGACTTTGGGTCGGACGACGCCGGAGCCCTGAATCACGACAGGGGTGTCGGCGGCGACGAGCTTGCGAACCTGAACCAGGGGAGCCGGAGCGCCCGGCTCGGCGCGCTGAGGGGATCTGCGAAACCTCACGAAGAGCGCGATCGCAATCAGACTCAGGGCCAGGACGAACAAAAGCAACCACGCACGCACGCCTGCCCGCCCCGGCGCCGTGTCACGGCGCTGATCCTTCTCCATGCCTTCGCCTTTCGTCGCCTGCCCGCTCATTTCTTCACCAGTTGGGATTCCGCGGCATCGGCGCCGGCCCAGTCGCCGCCCAGCGCCAGGTGCAGGTTCACGCGATTCGTCCAGATCTGTCCCTGGAGGACGGCCACCTGCTCCTCCGCCGCACGCCGGCGCCGCTCCGATTCCAGCACGGTCAGGAGGCTTTCGACGCCCTGCTCATACCGCCGCCTCGACAGATCCTCTGCCGCTCTGGACTCCTGGAGTTGAAGCTGGGTGTATTCGAGCTGACGCTGAAGCAACTGCTCGCTGATCAGGGCGTCCTCCACCTGCCGCATGGCGTCGAGCACCACACCGCCGTAGGTCGCAGCCGCCTCCTCATACCGGGCCTTGGCCGCCCGGACCTGGGCCCGAAGCTGACCTCCCTTGAAGATGGGTTGGGCGAGATTGAACATGGCGGAATAGGTCTCAGAGAAATCCCGCCAGATATCCTCCCACGTGTCGGCGCTGCGGCCATAACTGGCGGTCAGGATCAGATTGGGGTAGAGCTGCGCGACGCTGACGCCGATCCGCTCGTTGGCCGCACGCAGGGCAAACTCGGCCGCCCGCACATCGGGACGCCGATCCAGCAATGCGCCGGGCACCCCAACCGGAACCGACCCCAGTTCCGGCAGGTCGGGCAGGGTTTCCGGCAGAGCAGATGAAATCCCGGGCTGCCTGCCGACCAGCACATCCAAGGAATGACGCGAAACCGCCAGCGACGAGGCAATGGCCGGCTCCTGCACTTTGGCGCCTTCCAGATTGGCGCGGGCCAGCCGCACGTCCACCGGCCCGATCAGGCCCTGGCGATAACGCCGCTCCGTGATGTCGAGCGTGCTCTGGAGACTCGCCACGTTGGCTCGCGCAAGGGCCAGACGCCGCTGGGCGATGGCCACGTTGATCCGTCCCTGGATCACCAGGGCGATGGTGGAGTTGGCCAGCGTCTGCCGGTTGGCCTCCGTGGCCAGCAATTCCTCCCACGCCGCACGCTGCGACCGCCGCAACATTCCCCAGAAGTCCACCAGGTAGGACACCGAGATGTCCTGCGACCAGGTCGTCGTCAACGGACTGAACCCCCCGCTGAACATCGACAGAAAGGGATTGTTGGGGTCTTCTTCGCCACCGCCGCCGCCCCCGAAGTTGAAATAGCTCTTGCTGCGGTTGCGGGTCAGACCGTACGAGACCTCGGGCCAGAGCTTCCCCTTCGCCTCGGACAGGCCCGCCCGGGCCTGGAGCACCCTTGCCGCAGAGGCCTTCAGATCGTAGTTGTTCTCCAGCGCCATCCGGACCAGATCGGCAGTGACCGGGTCGCCGAAACGCTCCCACCAGCGATCCTCCTGCTGCCAATCGCTCATGTCCAGGGCCGGTTGGGGGGCATGGACGAAGCTCGGCGCCGTCTCGGCCGGCGTCTTGGGCCTGGAGTACTTCGGGCCCATCATGCAGCCGCCAGCCAGCGCAACGACGCTGCAATACGATAGAAAACGCAGAACCACATCTGCCTGAGCCTTCATTCTCTCTCTCCCTTTTCGTAGCCGCGAATCGCCGCGGCCGAAAACCTGACGATGTGATCGATCATCTCCTCGGGATTCAATCGGGGGAGATTCGCGCAGTCGCATCGTTCGAACATCCTTCGGGCCGCCACCACGTACATAAGCTGCCCGACGACCGACAGGATCATACGCTGAACCGTCGGCGGCTTCAACCACGGGCAGACCGTCTGAATGGCTTCAGTCAGGACCGCCATCACCGGCGAGACCATCTCGGTCACGAACATATCGGCGGGCAGACGCGGATCGACCATCTCTCTGATCATCAGCTCCACGAACCGGCAGTGCCCTTGCCCAACAGACAGTCCACTCTCGTCGGCCAACGGTTCAAAGAAGGACCTGGCATAGGACTTGAGCAGCTCTTCCAGAGACGGCAACTCGTTGCCGGACATCGCCTTGCGAATGCCGGCCGTCCGAGTCTCTCGCATAATGGCAAGCTGACGACGCCATACCTCGATGTAGAGCCGGTCCTTGCCTCCGAAGTAGTAGTTGATCGACGCCACGTTGCAGCCGGCCGCCGCGGCGATCTCGCGAACGCCGGTGTCATCAAAGCCTCGCTGGCAGAACAGAACCTCAGCCGCTTCAACCAATCGATCTTGAACGGTTCTTTCGTCCATGGCTCCTCGCCGATCACTAAAACACGTTCACTGCGTCACCCTCAGTAGGACAAACGTTTCATACAGCAGTTTAAAACAGTTGTTTCAGAAATCAATAGGGTACCTTGCCGGCCGATGGTAATCCCGCCCGGCCCGAGGCCGGCAGTCCCGCCGCGCAGGGAGCCAGGCCACAGAATCTCAGTGGAATCGGGACAAAAAGATTTGACACGGTTGGCAGGCAATCGCTATATTTGCGTTTCTATCGGTTGGGGCCGTAGCTCAATTGGTTAGAGCATCGGACTGTCGATCCGAAGGTTGTGGGTTCGATCCCCATCGGCCTCGTTGTAAACCCCGCTGGTGATAGCGCCAGTGGGGTTTTCTTCTGCGCTCCCCTGTGGTCGGGTGCACCTGCCTGCACCTGAAAACGCCAAGTTTTCCGCCAAGTCAAACGGGGTCGTGACATGCTTTCCATCGGTGCCTGTAGCACGCTGGGATTGCGTCTCGGGCCTGGACAGATCGGGCAGCATCTCAAGGGCAGCCCGTTCATCATTCAGCCGGACGTGGGTATACCGGTCGGTCATCGCGGAGGACTTGTGGCGGGCCAGTTTTTGAGCTACCCGGCTGGGAGCGTGCCTCAATCCTGTGATGAACGTGTGCCTTGTGGCGTGGAAGTCCAGAACGCGCCCCTGTTCGTCTTCATACGCAATGCCGGCGGCTTCCAGGTCGGCCTTGAGCATGTCGGCGGTTTTGTCCGTCAGTCGCTTATACCGACCGCCGAAGACCTTGGCCGATGGGAGTTTGCCCGCCAGGTGGCCGCGTAGAGCCTCAGCAAGCTCAGGGCGGAGCGGTACGGTATCGGTTTCCCGGTGCTTGCTGTAGGCCGCCCGTACGGTGACGGTCAAGGCATCCAGGTCGAAGGCCCCTGCCGTCAGTGTTCTGACTTCGTTTGCCCTCAAGCCCGTCTCGGCACAGAAGCGATACAGCAGAGCCCGCTCCGGCCCGCTCATGCCAAACCGCTCCGACCCCTCGATCGCGGCCGCCAGCAGCTTCCGCAATTCGTCCGGTGTGGCAGCCCGCCGTTGCCGTCGTACGTCGGCTTGCTCATTGAGCTTCTTGAGACTTTGGACGGAGCTCTCTGTCGCCTGCCCGGTGTCCACCATCCACCGGCAAAAGCCTTTGAGGGCGGTAAGATACCCGTTGGATCGGCGCACGCTCAGGCCGTCATCTCTCAGGGCCTTCAGGAAGCGTTCCACCTTGCCCGGCGTGATGTCACTGAAGACGCGAAACCCGCAGCCGGCGAGGATCCGCGTGAGCATGGATTCGTTCTCGCCCACATACTTCGGCGTCCGTTCCTTGGCTCTGAGATGCTGTAGGAAGTCCCCGAGCAACTGCGTCAACGCCCTTCCCCCGGCCGCTCGCGTCGAATCGAGCAGGCCGATCTGCACGAATCGCTCCATCAGCTTCGGCGGAACGCGCTCCAGCCAACGGGATAGGTCTGCGTCCGGCTGCTGGTTCCCCAGCCGAAGTTCGATGAGCTTCTTGATTTGCAGCGCGAAGACATGGGAGCGGCCCTTGTCTGCGAAAGCCGGGAAGCGTCGGACGATCTCCCGGTGGTCGCGCAGCTCGATCCACCACTTGCCGACCGTGCGAACCTTCCCGGTCGTCTTGTCTCGATACGTTGGTCGAAAGAGCCTCATGCTACGTCTCCGATGTGTGCTAACCATGCTTCGCGCCGGGGACAGCGGGCCCGGACCCACTCGGTCAACTCGATCCGACTCCACAGAGTACGCTTCCCCAAGCGAATCGGCAAGGGGCCGAGTTCGCCTGAGCTGTGCATCGCCCAGACAAATCGCTCCCCGATGCCCAGGAGTCTGCCGGCATCCTTGGCCGATAGCAACAGAGCGTTCACGTTGTTGTCCAGTTCGTCCATCAGTTGCTTCACCGCAGCGCCAGCACGCCTGCCACCGACATCACCGCCAGCAGCCACAAGATCCATCGTACGATTCGCACGTAAGATTCCTTCCCGCGGTCAGTTCAGCGATCCCCCGGAAAACCATTGCAGCCGGCTTTGCGAACACGGCGCCCAGGCTCGCGTACACACGGCGTCGCCGGTCCGCCGCATGCCGCAGAACGCCAACCCGTTCATCGACATAATCAAACACCTTCGCACCGGCCTTGCCCGGAGCGGGTCGCAGGATGCGGCCCAGCGACTGCATCACGCGCCCGCTGAACGTCATGGGGGTTGCCAGGAACAACGCCCGCAAGCACGCTGCGTCGAACCCCTCGCCGATCAACTGTGCCGTCGCGACAAGAACCGGCACGGCCCCGGCCCGAACGCGATCGATGACCGCTCGGCGCTGCCCATCGCCCAAGTCGCCGGTCAACAGGTCCGCCCCACAGCCGCGTCGCTCGATCAGGTCCCGTAGGGCCTCACAGTGAGCCTTGCGGTCCGTGAGGACCAGACAGACGCCGGAATCCCGCGCTGCCTCGGCGGCCACGTCGTCGGCGATCAGGGCGTTGCGGTCCGGGTCCTGCGTCAGTTCCGACAGGACCGTCGTGTACTCCGCGCTGGCGTCCCGCGCCGTGGCGAACTCCGTCAACCGCTCCACGACCTCGATGTCGAAGACCAGGTCGGCCTTCGTCAGCTCCGCCCGCGTGATCTCGACCTTGGGTCCCAGGTGCCACCCGATCACCTTCGTCAGCCCATCCCGTCGCCAGGGCGTCGCCGACAGCCCGAGCAGATGCTTCGCGTCGAACGCCGCCGTCACCTCGGTGAAGGTCCGACTGGGGCAGCGATGACACTCATCCACCACCAGGTGGCCGATGGTCGGTGCCACGTCGTGCACGAGCTTGTAAAGCGTCTGGACCGTGGCGACGGTGACGGGCCGACCGATCTCTATCCGCCCATCGCCAACGACGCCAATTCCTTCACGCGGCAGGCCCAGGAAGGTCTCGATGCGGTCGAGCCACTGATTCAGCAGGTCCTTCGTGTGCACGAGGACCAGAGCCGGCTGCTTCCGCTCCGCGATCAGAGCCAGCGACACGGCGGTCTTGCCGCTACCCGTCGGCGCTTCCAAAACACCCGCGTCTTTGTCGAACAGCTCCCGCGCAGCGCGACGCTGGTAGGGCCGGAGCTGTCCTGCGAACTGCAGATCGACCGCCGGCAAGGTCCGACGCCGGTCCACGAGCTGCCAGCGGTAGCCCAGCTTACGGATCAGCCAGATCACCAGGCCCAGGGCCCCGCGCGGCACAACGACGCCCGTCGCCGTCTGGCGATAGAACGCCAGGGTCTCCGGCGTATTCCCGTTCCATCGGCCCGCGCGTTCGTTCGCCACCCATTCCGGGTTCTGGATCGTGAACATCTGCCGCAGCTCGAAGGCCAGCGCCATCGGCAGCGGAGCGGCCAGCGTCAGGCTCTTCGCCAGGGTCAATCGCACAGGGTCCTCAGGCATCGTTCAGACCTCCAAAGTCCGCGAGATGAAATTCGCGATTTTTTCGCGCCGAATTTTTTCGGGCTTGCGCCTACCTCCGGTAAAGAACTGATTTCTTTGAGAGAGGGAAATCGGGCCGAAGGCAAACCCCAACCACCTGCGCGCTGCGCTGCGGTATACCTGGCATATCTGTAGAGCGCAGTCGTCAACGACTGTTGTGTGACATCGCGGCACCCTCGTTTTTGAGCCAAAAACGCAATTCGCTCGATGGGGACCATTGCCTTCAACGGTCGTCAACGACTGTTGAACAACGGTCGTCAACGACTGTTGAGATTTTTTCCTGGATCTCATGTCATCCATGCGTCTTGCCTTCTCGAAAACCGAGTTTTTCGGTCCGTTTCGCTCGCCCAACATTCTGGAATTCAGACGTGCCGAACCGCTCCCATCGGTCACTAATCGTGTACAGCGTGACATCCTTACGCAACCCAAAGCCGGAATGACTGATGTCGATCAGCCCAACACGGACGAGTTCATCAAGTGCTCGGGTGAACCGTTTCGACGGAATACCGTACTTTCCCGACGCTTCCGCGTACGTGAACCGGATCTCCCCGTTGTTGGCGACGACGTACGCCTTGTCGCGACTGCCGGGTCTGGATTGGACCTTCTCCAGCTTGCGCTTGGTCAGGAAGATCAGGTAAACCTGGCACGCCGTAGCCGTCTTCAGCGTCAGGAACGCCTCGGACGTTATTACTCGGCGCGAGACGAAAATCCGGTCCCAGCGCCGGGCCTTGTAGCGCTGTTCGCGTGTTCGCAGATCGCCTTCACGGTCGCCTTTGTTCATGAAACGATCTCTTTCAACCCGGCGTAATTCCGGTCAACCAGTTCCGCAAGCCAGCGCTCGGCCAGGGCCCAACAGAATGCCCGTTCAGATAGTGGGAGCGGTCGGGCGAGAACGTACAGCAGGAGGGCCCCAACGGCGTCGCCGGCGTGGTTGGTGCCTCTTGACGCGGGCGCAGACAAAGCCGCTGTTGACATCGCGGTGGCATGCCGGTAGATTTTTGGGAGAAGGGTATTCGTCGCCGCCGTCGTGGCCGCCCGCCCGACGGCTTTTTTGTTTCGGATCATGTCGGTGCTCCTTGTCGCGAGGGGGAACGAGGAGGAACTCTCGCCGCCCGACGCAAGAGAGCGGCACGAACGGCGGCCAGAGAGAATAGGGTCATTCCATCTGCATCCAGGTGGGGGAGCCGGTCGGCGTCCGTTTCCTGTCGCAACCAGCGGATGGGAATCCGGAGCATTCTGGCCAGTTGATCGATTGTCACCAAATCATCGTTGTTCATGCCCGCCAAAGTACAACGAGCAAAGAACGGGTGGGGGGAAGTTGTGCGGAAGTTGTGCGGAAGTTATGCGAAATGCCGTTCCATGTATTCTTGGCCGTACGATGTAATCACGTAGCCTTTTGATTTGCCCTTGGGCCGCGAGACGCATCCCCCTTGCATCAGCGTGTGGAGGAGCGAGCTGACTGTGTTTCTGTCGCGATGGATGGCTGCCGCGATGTCGCTTTGATATCTCACCTGTGGAAATTCAGCGTGTAGGTAATTAAGCACCTCGGCTTCGTGTTCGGTCAAAGTTGGCGTGGCGTTGGTTTCGTCCTCGGCCAGCTGCGGCGCTAGGGTTAGCGAGCAGGCGCGAATTCGATCCGCCTCGGCTTCCAGTCGCCGCTGGATGTTGTGCTCGCGCAGGCGCTCGGCGAAGGCGCCGGCGTGCAGGAAGAGCTCCGCCACGGCGTCATCGTCATCGAATTCTGTGACGCGGCAGACCGGCTTCCAGTCGTCCAGGACGGACAGGCCCTCGTCCACAATGGTCACAAGGCAGGCCAGAGCCTCCTGAATCGACTCACGTGCCGGCAGGAAGGCCGGCTCGTTGAATACGATCGCGCCTTCATCGTGAATCTTCCGCAGAAGCCGCCTGGCGCCGTAGATCGCCACCGGCCAGTTTTCGAGCATCACTACGCAAGTAGCACGCAGGTACTCGGGGCCGGTCGTCTGCCTGCTTTCGAACGTCTTCCACCGATCCAGAATCACCTGTCGCTCTTCCCCGGTTTTCCCGTGCAGTGTCTTGAGCTTGACTCGGCGCAGATCGGCAAGGTCTTGGGGATCGGGCGGCTCTCCGGCGTCAAGGCGTTTGGCGTTGGCGTACTTCTGGTCAGCCCGGAAAGAGGCGATAGTGCCGACTTCATCCGCCAGCCTCTTGAGAACGACGCCGAGCTGGTAAAGCCAGCCGCCGGGATTCCGCGCAGGATCGGCGGTTAGCTTCTCGATCTTCTGCGCAATGACTTCGGCGCCCATCCGCCCGATCAGGATATGGTACTCCCCACGTGTGCGATCGTTGGGTCGTCTTTGTTTCGGTGTGCTTTTCGCTGCCATGCTTCACCTGCCTGCTCAGAGTGCCCGCCCGACGCGAAACGAGCAGGTGGGACGCCACGCGTCGGACGGACGGGATGGATATCCAAAGGCGATTATACCACACCGGGTCTCCGTAGCAAGATTCGGCGCACCACGCTGGCACTCCAGGGCCTACCGGTCCGGCTGCTCAAGCCCTCGCGCTCGAGTGTAGCCGCGATCGTGCCGTAGCCCATGCCACGGACTCGCAGGGCCCGCATCCTTTCCAGAATGGCCTGCTCGCCGGAACGGGCGCCGAATGGCAGCCGGCCCTCGCATCGGCCCGTCCGGCGGCGTTTCAGCTTGCGGGCCTTCGCGAGTTTCGCCACGGTCAGCCGCTTGTCGAGCTCGGCGAAGACGCCCTGAATCTGAACCATCGCCCGCATCATCGGGTCGGCCTGCATCGCCTCGGTCACGTCCTGGCCGGTGGAAGCGTTCAGAAGCCGCACGCCCCGGCTGGCCAGCAGGGCCGTCAACTGCAACTGCACGCTCAGGTCCCGGGCGAAGCGGTCTAAGCTCTCCACCACGATCGTGCGACAGCCGTTCGACAACAGGTCGCCCATCATCTCCGTGAAGACCGGCCGGTCCGCCTCGGCGCCGGTGTAGGCTTCCTGGTACACACGCAGCAGCCTCAGTCCATTCGCTTCGGCGTGGCGTTCGATGGTTTCGCGTTGGCGGTCCGGCCCGCTTCCGTCGAGCTGGCCCTTGCCACTCACACGCACGTATCCGACAGCCGCTTGCTCGCTCATTTCCGTCCTCTCGTCACAGTATCAGGTTCGCTTATGCTGACCCTCGATATTCGCTCCGAATCAAGGGTCGAAACCGCCGTTTTCGGTGTGACTTATTCACTGGAATTGGTCACACCATCACCCGCGAGAAGGGCCGGCCCGCAAAGACCGGCCCCGGGTGATTGCTTCAAGCATTCTCGGCGGCCGCTTGCGCTGCCTCGATGCCGGCGACGAAAGACTCCCATGCTTCAAGGGGCATGCGCTCGGACTCCGTGTCGAGACGACCTTCCTGTTGTTTCTGGCGGAGAAGACTGGCGACGAAGGCCGCGATCCTCTTGCCCAGTGATGGAACGCTGATGGCCGCTTGTGTGCAGCCGTGGACCGCTGCCAGGTCGGGGATTGTCAGTTCCCTGAGCAATCCGTCGAGCTTCTCGATTCCTGTGGTGGCCGTCTCACTACTTGGGATGGTTTGAGTGTTTCGCATGGTACTTCTCCTTTGAAAAAGCGGCCGGGGGTATGCACGCACACTCGATGCGCGGTCGCCTCACGGTTGGACCCGCCCCGGCCATGAATGTTGAATTGATCCGAAGGTGTGATCGAGTGTTTCGCATAACCATAGTATCGACGCTTCCGCGCCGAAGTTCAAGGAAAATCCGGCGAGATTCTTGATTTTCGCGCGGCGAGGGTCTACAACGAACCGCGTTCGAAGCCCCTACGCCACGGAGCGAGGTCGAGCGCGGGCGAATGCACTTTGTCAACGTTCTTGGAAGGGAGAGAGCTATGCCAGTCATATTGAACCGCTGGCAAAAGGTGTGTTTGTGGGCTGGTATTATTGTGTTCCTGCTGATGGGCTTGTTCCCGCCGTGGTATCACACGCGGGAGACGTGGACAACCTACCGTTACTCATTTCTGTTTGCCGCCCCGTCGGGAGGCTATGGCTTGGATGGACAGTGGCGAGAACGATTTGACCGCAACAGGTGCTTCCAACTTGATGCCCGCCGCCTTTATGCCCAGTGGGCTATGGTCGCCGTCGTCACTGGCGGCTTGATTCTGACTTTCCACCGCCAGAAAAGGACAGACTGACGGTCTGACTGGACTTGGTGTGCCGGCCGGAGGTATCCGTTCGGCGGCCGGCACGCACAGATCCTCACCAATTGACGTTCTCGTAGTCGTCATCCGAAATTCGCGGTCCTTCTCGGCGGGAGTTCTCCAGGAGAACAGGACAAAAAACGCGAGTTATGCGAGTCCGTAAAAGGGCCATACCCTCCTGACCACGCACACACGCTTCAGCCGGAGTTTCGCCTTGCGTATGCGCGCACGCGTAAGCTTCCAGAAACTGGCGCGGGGCAGGAGCGAATTCCAGGAGAGAACCACCCAAAAACGCGTGGAATGGCCACGGGGAGTTCGCGTCGAGAACGGTACAAAAAGGCAGGCGAGTTTCTGGCCTCCATGAAAAACACGCCGGGGGAGTTTTTGGAGTCCTCAAAAAGGCTCACGCCGGAGTTTTTGCAGGCCAGAAAAAAGGGCCTGCCGCACAGCGTGTTTCCGCGTCGCTGCAACCCCTTCAGAATGGCCACGGGGGCAATAGTTAACCTGCCATTTTCGGGCGGTCCGGCCTACGGGTCGGATTAACTATTGCCCCGCCTCAGAGATTGCCAGAAGGGCCTCCTATGGCCTTCCTGCGGCAACCGTGGGCCGGTCTAAAGCTCGATGCGGCCGCCCCCGATGTGTTTTCTTGAATCGGGCCGTCGCTTCCCGCTTTCGCCGCTCCCGGCAATCGTCGCAGTATCGGCGTCGCTTGGGCAGGTGGCGTCCGCATGCGCACTGTCGTTTCGGGTCGATCTCCCGGATTGCCACTGTGGGCACGGACACCTTCAGGGCGGCTGGCGTGATCGTCGGCTTTGACGTTCGTTCCCTCGGTGTCTTCCGTCCGTTCATTCTCGACGGCGGGAACACCTGGCCCGTCGGCTCCCCCGGCATGACATCGGGCAGCCGGTTGAAGTCCAGGCAGAGCAGGTGCTTGCCGTCCGGCGTCTTGATCGGCCTGTTCGCCGGCCAGGCGTCGCAACCGCGTTCACCGTGGCCCGGCCCGTAGAACTCGGCGCAGTCGTAGCAGATTTCGTGGACTTCGAAGGGGCGCCTCAGTTCCTTGCCGAAGTCGGGGAATCGTTGCAGCTCAATTCGTGATGTCTCAATCATGATCTGGAACCTCCGTGTCGGGGTCGTGGCCGCTGAGGGACTGTACAGAAAATATCCATAGTGCGTACAAAACCGGCGAGGCCAGTCCCCTGCGACGTGGGGTAAGGTGTCGAATCGCTGGTGTAACGTGTACAGAACCGGATCATTGCCCTGTGTCTCCCTTCGCAACCATCCGCAGAATGGCGGCGCGCAGCTCGGGCGCAACGTTGGGCCACCGTTCGATCAGGCCGGCAAGTTCGGGATGCTGGCGGACAATCTGCGCCAAGAAATCCGCCAAGTCGATTTCACTTGACGCTGTAAGTTCTTGTTCTATTATGGGGTTAGCGTTTTCGAGCAGCGGACTGTCGATCCGAAGGTTGTGGGTTCGATCCCCATCGGCCTCGTACAAGAAC
>CAZNSM010000054.1:0-25551 GCA_964575615.1 uncultured Pirellulales bacterium
TGGCCGAGATGGCCGCTGGTGTCGCCCATGAGCTGAACAACCCGCTGTCGGTGATCTCGGGCCGCGCTCAACTGCTGGCGGAGAGCGAAGCCGATGAAGAGCGAAAGCGGGACCTTCGGCAGATCCAGGACAACGTAGGCGAGGCTACCGGCGTGATCGACGACCTGATGGCGTTCGCCGAGCCGTCGAAGCCCCGCCCGGCGGCCACCGCGATTCACCAGATCATCGAGGAGGCGATCGAGCTGGCCGGCCAGAAAAGCAGGGTCGATCACGTCAACGCGCAGGTCCAGGCGGTCGGAGCCGACGGCGAGGTATACGTCGATTCCGCTCAGGTCGTCTCGGCGCTGGCCAATATCATCGCCAACGCCATCGAGTCGTACACCGACCCATCCGGACCGATCAAGATCAGCGTCGAACCCGGCGCCGATGGAGTCATGCTCCAGGTGCGCGATCTGGGCTGCGGCATGGGCACCGACACGCTGCGAAAGGCCACGCATCCGTTCTTCAGCGCCAAGCCCGCCGGCCGCAAACGGGGCATGGGCCTGGCCTACGCCGCCCGCCTGCTCCAATTGAACCGGGGAACCCTCGCCCTGGCCAGCACCCCCCATCAGGGCACCACCGCCACCGTCACCCTGCCCTACGAATAGCCGACTCACAGCGGCAGAGAGCAAGGCTATCCTGTTGGACCAATTCGACTCATAGGACTTATGAGAAACGCGCCGGCCGCAGTATAATGATCGCGGTGCTACATGTAGGGGCGAGGCATGCCTCGCCCGCACTACTTGTCAGGGGCGGTGAGATGGGAACCGTACTGCATCATCTGGTCTGGGCGGCGGCCATCGCGGAAGGCTTGGCGTTCGTCGCAACGGGCGCTCACCTGGGCCTGAGTCAGAAACCCCCATCACCGACCGTAGCGGCCTGCGAAACACCGGCTTGCAGAGACGCGTGCGTCGCTCGCACGGCGCATGATCCGGTCGTTTACACCACCGGCGGCAATCGCTACTACCACCGGCGCAGTTGCCCTCATGTGCGGTCGTCCAGGACCCCAATGAGACGCAACCAAGCCTTGCAGCGATACCGACCGTGCAGTCGATGCAAACCTCCCCATATGAAGCAGAGGTGAGGCCCGCCCGGCCGGGCTGTCTTCCGTCACGCGCCGTCGCTGAACTCGCGGATGGGGGTCAGCAGGAGCTTGCGGAACTCGACCTCGGAGCCCTCCGCCTGGATGGCGATCCGGCCTTTGTCGGCGGTGCAGTCGTACCCGTGGTTGACCAGATCGCCGTTGACCCAGACCTTCAGGGAATTGCCCAGGCACTCGATGACCATCGTGTTCCACTGGCCTGGAGGGTTCTCCGAGCCGTCGGTCAGGTTGACGATGCGACGCTGCTTGTTCTCGCTGATGCCCCACTGCTCCTTCGGCCCTCGTCGCTTCTCCATGTCCGGCACGGTGACGTCTTCCATGATGCACCAGAAGTCGCCGGCGTTCTCGTGCATCATCTGCACTTCGAGCGACTGGGGAAACATGCCGTACAGCGCCCGAGGCGTCGAGGCGTGAACCAGGACCCCGCAATTGCCCGGCTTGCCGGCGAAGCGGTACTCGACCTCCAGACGATAATCCTGATAGATCGTGTCCGTGACCAGGTGGCCGCCGGGCGTGCCCAGGCTCACCAGCATGCCGTCGCGCACGATGAACGGGCTGGCCACACTGGGATCGGTGTCCATCTTGGGCACGTCGACGTACCAGCCGCGGAGGTCCTTGCCGTTGAAGAGACTGACCGACCGCTGTCGCGGCAGCGATTGACAGGACGCGGTCATCATGACAGCGACGGCCACGAGGATGAGCTTCTTCATATTGTCGTCCCTCTTTCTGATCGATAGCCCAGGTGTCTTCGACATCGCACCACAGCGGCGCCGATGCCCGCCGGCAGTGTACGCAAGATCGGCCTCTCGAGCCAACAGGATCTCCCGATAATTCCGCCCGCAGACGCGACGGCGACGATTCGGATGGTTCATCGTTTACGTGCGGGGCGGTCTTTGATATACTCCAGGGATGGAAAAAGTGTTTTCTGCCAAGCTGGACAGAACTGTGTTTTCAACTGGATCGCTTCTTGAGCCGTCGGACGAGAAGTCCTATTGGCTTGCCAGGAGCCCGTATCTGCGCTTGCGGGCCGTGGAATGGATGCGTCAGGTCATCTATGGCTACGATCCGTCTGCCACCCGACTTCAAAGAATTCTTGAGGTTGCTCAACGCTCACAGGGTTGAGTATCTCCTCATCGGTGGGTACGCCGTGGGTTATCATGGGTACCCGCGCGCAACCGCCGATATGGACATATGGATCGCCATCGAGCCACGCAATGCCGACAGGATGGTGTCCGTCCTCAGGGAGTTCGGCTTCAATCCTCCGGAACTCGGGCCTGAGTTGTTCCTGCGACCCTGGCAGATCATCCGCTTGGGAGTGCCGCCCGTTCGGATAGAGATCTGCACCACGATTTCGGGCGTTGATTTCGCTGAGTGCTACGCGGATCGGGTTGAAGACACGCTCGACGGCGTCTCCGTTGATCTGATCGGCCTTGCCCACCTCAAAACCAACAAGAAGGCTTCCGGGCGGCATCAGGACCTCGCAGATCTCGATCAACTGCCATAGCGGCGCCGATGACCCCAGAGGTGCGCGGGGTTCACAGAAAACGGATGGTCGGCGTAAGGTCCGAGAACCCCGGGGTCATTCCTCGCCTTCACCGCCTTGTCCAGCGGACGCCGGCATCCCCCGACAACTCCGAGAAACCTCTACCGCTGATACGTGTTCGTTTATGGGGCGGCCCCGACGAGCCGGGTATCCCCACGCATGCCGCTAAAGCACGGTCGGCGCCAAGCCGAATGGAACGTACGGGGTTTTCCCTCTACGAGAAGGGTCCTTTGAACGTGGAGTTATATGAGTCAGAGTCAACGACAACAACGGCTGCGTCGGCTCGTCAAGAAGCTCAACCGAGAACGGAAACGGCAGGCCAGCCAGATCGATATCCTGTGCAACGATCTCATCGGCGCTCAGAGGGCCTTCGTCAAACGGCTCAACAGTGTGGGCTTTGCCGCCACTTTCTACAAGTCTCTGCTGGGGGCCACGGACCTGCGGAGTCTGCTCGTGCGAGCGGACCAGATGCTGCGGGACGAGCTGCCGGGAGTGGGCATCACCTTCTTTCTGCGGCAGCGCGAGGGTAACCAATTGCGCGCGGTCAATGTCCACGAGACGCTGACCATCGACGACCAACCTCTGGAAGACTACTTCGACCCCGAACTGGTGGACGGCATCTACAAGTCGAACAGGCAATGCACGATGAACGATCTGTTCGGCATGGGCCTGCACGGCAACCTCTCAGAGCTGGGCAACGTCTCTCTGACGACGCTGCCGCTGGCCAACCTGGGGCGTCCGCTTGGATTCCTGCTGCTCAGCCGCGCCATGCCCGCGGCATTGACGGCAGAAGAGCTGCACAAGGTGGACCTGATCACCTGCGGGCTGTCGCACGCCATTGCCGCCTGCCGCCAGCCGATTCCCGCCAGCGAATGACAAGACGTCAGGCTTCGTGGACCTCAGATGGCGGTTCCGCGACGGCCGAACCTGCCGGCACACGGCTCCGCCGCCAGCACAGAAACCCCGCTCCCCGGAGAATCTCATTGCATTCCCTGTCGCCATCCCACATAATGGCCACCGGTGTCTACCGAGTAAGGTCGAGGAATTGGAGATCGCTGAGATGAACGAAGGCCCGGTCAACCAGAGCCACATGATCGAAACGACCGACTGTCTGGAAGCGGTAGGGGTCTTCCGAGGATGGAAGAACTTCTTCTTCCTGCTGGTGGTGATTTGCCTGCTGCTGGCGCAGGCCTGCTTCTGGCTGGTCAACCTGAGGCTGGTCGAGATCCCCGCGGCGCCCGCCGAGCCGGAAACCGCCCTGGAGGTGTTGAGCGCCGCGGCCGCACAGACCGTGGCCGCCGACGCCGAGGCGTCGACCTCCGCCCCGGCCGGAACGAAGAAGGTCAGGCTGCCCTTCATCGAGAAGCTGACCTGGAAGCACATCAAACGCACCGTCGAGCTGGTCAACGGCATTCTGATCATCACAGGAGGATTGTTCTGTCTGGCCATGTTCTTCAGTCTGATGGTGTCCCTCATCGGGCGGCTGGGAGGCATCAATCACATCGCGCGGGCGTTCTTCCTGTCCTTGATCATGTTCATCCTGATCGTGCCCTGGCAGGAACTGATCGGCTCCAGCGTCGTCGGTGTGGCATACACCCCCGCCGAACTGGTCAAGTGGGTTTCCGACAAGGGGTCCGGCTTCATGTACGGCGTGTTGTTCTATCTGCGATTCACCATATACTGGCTTCTCGTCATGCTGCTGTTGATCATGTCCCAGGCACGCAGCGCCCGCTGGACCAAGGCCATCCTCCGCCGTCTGGAAATCATCTGATTCGCACGAGCGCACAGGTCCCATTCGTCCCAGGGGTTCCATCTGTCCCACAGGGCCTGTAGGAGATCGTCTGTCCTGACATCGGCACATGCTACGCCCCTGCGCGCAGCGGCAAACCAACCGGCAGCCGGTGCGTGGATGTTTACAGAAACAAGTTCCTGACTATACTGGTATGGCTTATGACAGCCATCGATGCCAATTCTGTGGGTCTGGTGCAGACCAAGGTCCTCCGTGTCGTTGAGTCGGACGCCCCCTTGCTGCTGGAGTGCGGCAAGAAGCTCGGGCCGATCGATGTGGCCTATGAGACCTATGGGCAACTGAACGAAGCCAGGAACAACGCGATCCTGGTCTGTCACGCCCTGAGCGGCAGCGCGCATGCGGCGGGCTATCACGGCGCGGATGACCGAAAGCCAGGCTGGTGGGAGGACATGATCGGGCCGGGAAAGGGCATCGACACCAACAAGTACTTCGTGTTGTGCTCGAATTTCCTCGGCGGCTGCTCCGGGACCACCGGGCCTTCGTCGATCGATCCTCAGACCGGCAAGCCGTACGGGCTGAATTTCCCCATCATCACCATCGCGGACATGGTGCGCGTCCAGAAACTGCTGCTCGATCGCTTGGGGATCGAGCACCTGCTGGCGGTGATCGGCGGTTCGATCGGGGGCATGCAGGTGCTTCAGTGGTCGATCGCCTATCCGGACATGATGGACGCGGCGATTCCCATCGCCACGACGACGCACCTCGGCGCCCAGTCCATCGCGTTCGACGCGGTCGGCCGCAACGCCATTCTGGCCGACGCCAACTTCGCCGACGGCCAGTACCACAGCAGGCCGGTCCCCGCCCGGGGACTGGCGATTGCCCGCATGATCGGGCACATCACGTACCTCTCGGAAGAAGGGATGCGACAGAAGTTCGGCCGCGAGCTGCGCAGCGCCGACAAATACAGCTACGACTTCAACTCGGAGTTCTCCGTCGAAACCTATCTCGATTACCAGGGCCAGACGTTCGTCGACCGATTCGACGCCAACAGCTACCTGTACATCACCAAGGCCTCCGATTACTTCGACCTGGCCCGAGACTACGGCTCTCTGAGCCAGGCCTTTGCCAACACGCGGGCGCGGTTCCTCGTGGTCAGCTTCAGCAGCGACTGGCTGTTCACGCCGGCCCAATCCGAAGCCATCGTCGATGCCCTGGCCACCAACGGCAAGGACGTGAGCTTCTGCAATATCGACTCGTCCTACGGACATGACGCCTTTCTGCTGGAGAATGAAACGCTCGGTGCGTTCATCCGCTGTTTCCTCGCCGCCACGAGCCACCCGGAGTGTGTTGAAGTGGAGGACGCCTGCTGCCCGAAGCCGACCCCACGCCTGGATCGACACGAACAGGCCCACCGTGCGCGTGTCGACTATGAACTGGTCGAGTCGCTGATCGAGCCCGATGCGACGGTGCTGGACGTCGGCTGCGGCGACGGAGAGCTGCTGGCCCGGCTGCGACAGGACAAGCGAATCGACGGCCGCGGAATCGAGCTGGAGCAGGACCTCGTCCTGGGCTGCGTCTGTAAGAGACTGTCTATCATCCAGTACGATATCGAACGCGGACTGGCCAGCTACGCGGACAAGAGCTTCGATTACGCCATTCTGTCGCAGACCGTGCAGACCATTCGGGATCCCGAGCGGGTGCTCGAAGACCTTCTGCGCATCGGTCGCAGGGTCATCGTCAGCTTTCCCAATTTCGCCCACTGGCGTTCGCGGGTCCAACTGCTGTGCCGAGGGCGGGCGCCCGTCACGCGTCAGTTGCCGTTCGGCTGGCATGATACACCGAACATTCACTGCCTGTCGCTGAAGGACTTCGACGATTTCTGCAGGCATCTGGGCACGAGGATCGAGAGGCGGGTCCCGCTGGTCAAGACCCGTCCGAGCCCGGTCCGGGTATGGCCGAACCTGCTCGCTGAGCAGGTCATTTACGTAATTCGAAAAGATTAGGAGTGCTTTGCAGGAGGGGTCTTCATGGCGGAACTCGAACGCATAGGCATTTCGCTCGACAAAGACCTGCTGTCGCAGTTCGACGCACTGATCGCCCGGCAGGGCTACCAGAGCCGCTCGGAGGCGGTCCGCGACCTGGTGCGGCAGCAATTGAGCCAGGAGCGGCTTGGCGATCCGAAATCCGAAGCGGTCGCGGCGGTCTTCCTGGTCTACGACCACCATGCGGCCAACCTCAGCGAGAAGCTGATTTCCATACAGCACTCCCACCTGCTGCACGCCATCAGCTCGCTGCACGTGCACCTCGACGAGCACGATTGCCTCGAAATCATCGTCCTGCGGGGCCAGGTCGGCGAGATCAACAAGGTCGGCGAGAACATCCTGAGCATGAAGGGCGTCAAGCTCGGGCGAGTCAACATGGTGGCCGTGTAGGAATCCGCCCTTTTGCAGGAAAAAGCAAAAGGCAAACATCAAAACAGCGGAATCCGCCTTCGGCGGACGACTTCCTCATTTTTGCATTTTGCGATTTGATCTTTGCTCTGATTACCCCTTGACAGCCGCCCGGGCCGTCTGCTCTAATACCGCCGTCTCGGGCGATTAGCTCAGTTGGTTAGAGCGCACGGATCACACCCGTGAGGTCACTGGTTCGAGTCCAGTATCGCCCAGTACGGAAGCTCTTCCAGGCAGGTCCCTCGCCAGCCCCTCGTTCCCTCGGGTACTCCGATAAAGTGACGTCAGGGACGAATCCGGCCTGATTCTGCAAGCCTCCCAGCAGGGCTTCGCACGAAAGGTCCGATACTCCCTGGGAATCCAGGTCCTTGCCACGGACTAACCTCATGGGTACTGGCACCCACCGTGCAATTCGTTCCTCAACCCGGAGCCGGTTCTGTCCGATGCTTCCTGACGGCGTACTAACGAGTGCGGTCTGCCATGGACAACCTCCGCCAGACCGGTGCTGTGCGGAACGTAAAGGGTTTTTGGGAAAGGAGCAGCAATCATGGGTTGGTTTGACGACAAAGACACGATGCAGAAGAAGTCCGCGTTGCGAAATGCTGTGGCCGTGATGCTGGCCGACGGCAAGGTGGAGCCGAACGAAGTGGCCACACTGGGCTTCATCTGCAAACGGCTGGGACTGGACCCCAGCGTATTGAATGAGATCGTGGCCAATCCGGGCCAGATCGAGTTCGTCGTCCCTCAGGACCCCACCGAGAAGGTCCGGCAGTTGGCCGACGTGGTGTTCATGATGATGGCCGATGGGAACATCAATCAGAAGGAACTGGACTGCTGCCGGGCGGTGGCGCTGGGCCTCGGATTCCATGCGTCCACGGTCGTGGACGTGATTCTGGGCATTGCCGAGGCAATCAAGAACGGCGTGAACCGCGACCAGACCGTCCGCGTGGCCGAGAGTATCCTCGGCAAGAGCCCCTCTCTGGTCTGAGGCTGACGGCGGCCAGGACACGCAAGGAAGACGACGGATCCCGGGTTTCGCCACGGGTGGATTCTCGGGCGGAACCCGCGATGCGTCAGATGCCGCTCGCGGACCGGCAGGAGAACAGAGAAGCGATGTCACTACTTCAACCGGGACAGATCATCCGGGACACCTATGAGGTGGAACGCTTTCTGGCCGAGGGCGCCTTTGCCGAGGTCTATCGCGTCAAGCACAGGTTCCTTGGCCGCCAGGCGATGAAGGTGTTCAAGCGCACCGGCATGACGCGCGCCGAACTCGATGAGATGATGGCCGAGGCGGTCCTGCTGTCCCAGATCGCCCACCCCAACATCGTGAAGGTGTTCGATGCGAACACGGTCGTGACGGAGCGGGGCGAGTGCGGCTACTTCACAATGGAGAACGTTCCGGGCGGCAGCCTCGACAAGTTCTGGCGGTCGCACGGGGTGCAACTGGTTCCGGTCGAAACCACCATCGACATTCTCAAGCAGGTCTGTCGCGGGCTGAGTCTGGCGCACAGCAAGAACCCGCCCATCATTCACCGTGACATCAAGCCGCAGAACATTCTCATCGGGTACGAGGCCGACGGCCTGCGGGCTCGCATCAGCGACTTCGGTCTGGCCCGGCAGGTCAACCGCCTGACGCTTCTGGCCACAGCCGCCGGCACGCTGGCGTTCAAACCGCCGGAAGTGTTCACCCAGGCCAAAGCAGACTCTGTGGCCGGGGACATCTGGGCGCTGGGCGTGATGACGTACATGCTGCTGACGGACAAGATTCCCTTCGAGGTCGACGAACACCTCGGATGGGGCAACGGCCAGGCACTGCAAACGCCCCCGCCGGCGCCGAGCCTGTACAACGTGGAGGCGAATGCCGCTCTGGATCGGATCGTGCTGAAATGCCTTTCGCCCAAGCCGGCCGACCGTTACGCCAGCGCCGGGGAGCTGCTCCAGGCGTTCGACGCATGGAAACCGGGGGCTTGCGGCCCCGAGCCGTCCGCGTCGTCATCGACGAGCGTATCGCGCTTCTCCAAAAATGCCCTCGGCCCTCTATCGGCTGCCGATGAGGAGCAGGCCGAAGCGCTCGTCCGCCGGGCGCTGCGAATCGCCACGGAGCAGGGCAATCTCAACGAAGCGGCCGACATCATGGAGGACGCGTTCAACAAATGGCCCTCACTGAGAGACAAGTACGCCACGAAAGTCACCCTGTGGCGTCGCGGAATTCAGATGTAGACGAACGCCAGTCCGCCACAGGCGGACACCGAGGAGAAGTCAGGGTATGCTGACCGGGGAATGCCATACGTTGCTGGATATCTGCGGGCCGGACATCTATAGCCGCAACGCCTTTCGATTGCTCGCAGTGGACGTCGACGCCACCGGGCGGAAGATCAAGCGGAACGAGGCCGAACTCCAGTCCGCCCTCGAGGTGGGCGAACTGGCGGAGGAATACGGCGAGTTTCTCCGGCCCGATCCTTTGCCGAGCCGCGAGGAACTCCTTCAGGCCGGCCGGGTATTGGCCGACGCCAGGCAGCGCTTCGTGCACGAGTTCTTCTGGTTCTGGCCGCTCCAATGGGGCCAGAGCCATACCGACGAGGCGCTCAAGTGTGTTCAGGCCAACCAGGTGAGCGAGGCGCAGAGGCAATGGGAGGACCTTGCCGGCGGCGACGGCGAAGCGGCCTGGGCCGCCAGACACAACCTGGCGATCCTGGGGCACGGGAAGGCCCTCGACCAGGAGCGGGAGATCCTGACGTCGATCAACCGCGGTGGGTTGTCGCAAGAGACCCGGCGACAATTCGATTCTCACTGGGACTTCGCTTTCCGGTACTGGGAATCGCTCTGCGCCAACAAGGAATTCTGGTCGCTTGTGGCCGAACGGATTGGCGCGCTGAACGATCCGCGTCTGACCGTGGGATTTCTGCGCGACTTCTCGCAGTGGCTGCCCATCGCGTTTGACAACATCAACGCCGATCTGGCGGTGGCCTATTGCGATCGCCAGATGTACGACCGGGCGCGAGACCACATCCGGATCATGAAGGCGACAAACGCGGGGCACGACGACGTCGACGCGAGCCTGCGGCGCGTCACCAAACCGCTCAACAGCCGGATCGACCACGCCATCGCAACGGCCACCTACCAACTGCACAACAACAAGACCGCCGGAAAGCAGCGCTGCATTGAGCTGTTCAACACGGTCGGTCACATCCTGGATGTTCTCGAGGTGCTGCTCGGCAGCGAATCGCAGGAGTTCACCGAGACGTGCGACCGCGTGGCCGAGAGCATGCTCCAATGCCAGATCGCCTACGGCAGCGAGACGCAGGACTGGGCCAGTTTGCTCGAACTGCTGGACACCACGCTCCAGATTGCCCGCGGAAGCCGCATGCGTGCCCGGCTCGAAGAGAACCTCAAAATCGTCCGGGGGAACCGACAGGGAGACCTCTGCTGGTTCTGCGAAAGCTGCCCGAAGGAGAACGAATACGCCGTCCTGGTGCCGTTGAGGAGACCCGTCACGTGGGCGGAGGTCAAGAGCAATCCGGCGTTGTACCGCGACGACATCTTTGCGACCGCCAAGCGGTTGCTCTCGCAGTTCTCCGGCGGCGCGACCGGTCCGATGGACGCCGTGCAAATGATCCTCGCCCCACAGCTCAGGGGAGCAATCAACAGCGGAGATATTCACGCCGTCGTGCGCGCCGTCGATCCGCATCTGGCAGACGGGGTCGAGGTGACGAGCCAGTCGACGATGGTGCTGGTTCCCCGATGCCATACGTGTGCGGCCGTCCATGCGGGATTCGCCGCCGGCGGACGCAAAGATCCAAACAGGACAGGAAACGTCAAGCCGCTGGACCACCTTGCGTCCTGGCCCGACATCGTCAGGGCCAGACAGCACGGATTCCACCTCGCGTAAGCGAGCTTCGAGGAGCAGACGACCATGCGAAAATCCACGCGATCGAGAAAGAACAGGTCCAGGACCCGCTCGGTAGGGCCGAATGATCATTCGCCCCTACGCCGGAATGATGGCGGATTGGGGATTGCGGATTACGGATTCGCCGAGGCGACCCAATCCGAAATCGCCAGTCCCCAATCCGAAATCGCAGCGCTGCGCGGTCCGCTGGCGGAAATCGCGACCAACGCCTGGCGGCTGAAGGTCCGCATGATCGACGCCGAGACGGGCGAGCCGAAAGAGCAAACCGCCAGGCTGTACCGCTTCGTCGAGGGATTGTTCCGGGCGCTGGACGAGGCGGGTATTCAGGTCGTCGACAAGACGGGAAAGCCCTACGACGAAGGCATGCCGGAGAAGGTGATCAGCTTCGAGCAGACGCCGGGCCTGGCCAGAGAGGAAATCATCGACACGGTCCGTCCCACCATCCGCTGGAGGGAACGTCCGCTCTGCAACGGCGAGATCATCGTGGGACTGCCGGTCATCGGTAGGGGCGAATGATGATTCGCCCGTACTCCTTTCGGCCTCAAAGGACCGAAGGGACCCAAAGGACCTAAGGCGAATGAGAAAGGAATAGACATGGGCAAACGAAGCACGATCGATTTCGGCATCGATCTGGGCACGACCAACAGCGCGATTGCCGTTCTTAACGGGGTCACGCCCGAGATCATCAAGAACAACGACGATCTGGATGTCACGTCTTCGGCGGTGCACATCAGCAAGCATGGACAACTGCGCGTGGGCAAGCGCGCCAGGCAGCAACTGCTCAGCGAAGCGGCGGAAGGCGACGTGTACATCGAGTTCAAGCGGCGGATGGGAACGGACCACGTCTATGCGTTCCGCAGCGCCGCCGTGAACAAGAGCCCGGAGGAGCTGTCGGCTGAAGTCCTCAAGAGCCTGTGCGGCGATGCGCAGCAGCGACTGGGAGAGGAGGTTCAGGCGGCGGTGATTACGGTTCCGGCGGCCTTCGACCAGAAGCAGTGCGCCGCGACCAAGCGGGCGGCGGAGATGATCGGCCTGCGACAGTGCCCGCTCGTGCAGGAGCCGGTGGCCGCGGCATTGGCCTACGGTTTCCAGCTCCGGGCCGAGCGAGAATACTGGCTCGTATACGACTTCGGCGGCGGGACCTTCGACGCGGCCCTGATGAAGGCCGACGACGGTATGATCGACGTCGTCAACCACGGCGGCGACAATCATCTCGGCGGCGCCGATATCGACTGGGCCATCGTCGAGAAGATCGTCCTGCCGCGAGTGGCCAAGGAATTCAACTTCCCCGAACTGCATCGCAAGAACCCCCGCTGGCGCACAGCAATCGCCCAGATCAAACACGCGGTGGAAGTGGCGAAGATCGAGCTGTCGCGAAGCGAGAAGACCTTCCTGGCCGACTGCCTGGTCAAGGACGCAGGCGGCCAGACGGTGGAGATCGACTTCCCGTTGACGCGCAGCGAAGTCAGCGCGGTCGCCACGCCGATCATCATGGAATCGGTGGAGATCTGCAAGCGCGTGCTCAAAGAGAAGGACCTGACGCCCGCCATGGTCAACAAGGTCATCCTGGTCGGCGGACCGACGCTGGCGCCCTATTTCCGTGACATCCTTTCCGAGCAGCTCGGCGTCCCGCTCGATCATTCCATCGACCCGCTGACCGTCGTCGCGCGCGGTGCGGCGGTCTTCGCAGGCACGCAGCGGCTGGTCTGCGAATCCCGATGTACATCGGGACAGGGCAGCTACCGGCTCGAACTGAAGTACAACGCCATCGGGCCGGACGAGGATTTCCGCGTCCGTGGCAAGGTCGCCGCCGAGAGTGAGGACCTCACAGGGTTCACGATCCGCTTCTCGAACCGGGCGACGGGCTGGGACAGCGGGAAGATCCCTCTGAAGTCCGAGGGGACCTTCAAGGCCGATCTGCTGGCGGAGGCCGGGACGAGGAATACGTTCGCCATCCAACTGGCCGATGCAAAGGGAACGATCCAGAAGACCGTTCCCGAGGAGCTGGTGTACACCGTCGGTACGGCTCCTTCCCAACAGACGGTGATCAACTCTCTGGGCGTGGCGCTTCGCGACAACGAGTTCGACGCACTGCTGGAGAAGGGCACGCCGCTTCCGGCCAAACAGACGAAGGTATACCGCACGGCAAAGGCGCTCCGCACGGGAGACACTGGAGAAATGCTGAGCATTCCCATCGTCGAAGGCGAAAACCCCAAGGCCGACCGCAATCGCCTCCAGGCGGTATTGACAGTCAAGGGCAACCAGATTCGACGCAATATCCCCGCCCAGTCGGAGGTCGAGGTGACTCTGATGATGGATGAGGATCGCATCATCCGTGCGCGGGCCTACATCACTATGCTGGACGAGGAATTCGAGGTCGTTATCACGCCGGAAACCCGGACGCCCGACGCAGCGCGTCTCAAGCGCGAGTTGGACAAAGAGAAACAGCGGCTGCAAGAACTGGCTAACAAAGGCGGGCCTTCCCCCGCCGTTGCCCAGCAGCAAGCGAAGATCGCCAACCTCGAAGACATGGTCGAGACGGCGCAGGGCGATCCCGACGCCGCCAACAAGGCCGAGACGCGGCTTCTCGAACTCAAGGCCAGCCTTGACCGGTTGGAGAACGAGTGCAACTGGCCCAATATGGTGCAGGACGCCCGCGCGCAATTGGACGAACTCGACGAGGTCGTCTCGCAATTCGGCGATGACAATCCGGAATTTGCCAAGCGCGCCGGTGAGCTGCGAACGGAAGCCGAGCAGCTCATCGAAGAGCACCGCGATGACCGTCTGCCCAAAAAGCTCCAGCAGGTGCAGGCGTTGCGCAACGAGGTGCTGATGTCGAAGGACGAATTCTGGGTCGCTATGTACCAGAACGCCAAGAGCAACAGGACCCAGATGAGGGATCAGACCATGGCGGCCCGGCTGATCAGTCTGGGTGACGCGTGCCTGCAGCGCGGAGACATCCAGCAACTGCGTCAGGTCGTCGCCCAACTGATGGGCCTTCTGCCGGCGAGCGTCCAGGACGAAGTCCGCAACGGACACGGGAGTGACGTAATCGAGATCACGCATTGACGGGAGCATATGTCGGTGACAATGGTCTATGCCGGTCTGACGGACGTCGGGCGAATGCGAGAGACGAACGAGGATGCGTTCGGCATCGATCGTCAGCTCGGGCTGATGGTCGTCGCAGACGGTCTGGGCGGCCACCCGGCCGGCGAGGTGGCGGCGGCGTTCGTCGTCGAGGCGCTGCGGCGCCAACTGGCGATGGGACGGGCCGCAGGTCTGGCGGATGCGCAGGGCCCCGCGCAACTGCTGAGCCAGTCGCTGCTGATCGTCGCCGAGCAGCTTCGTGACATGGGACGTGCGAGGCCGGAACAGGAAGGCATGGGCGCGACAGTCGTGGCCGCCCTGGTCAGCGGAGCCACACTGTGGTTGGCCCATCTTGGCGACAGTCGGGCCTATCGGCTTCGCGATGGCCAACTGGAACGGCTGACACGAGACCACAACCTCGGCAATGCCCTGCGCGACGAGGGCTTGATCGACAATGGGGTCGAAGACCTGCCGGAGTACCACATGTTGCGACGGTTCATGGGGATGAACCAGCCACTGCCGCCGGACGTCGGGGCGTTCGACCTCCGGCAGCGCGACCGCTTTTTGCTGTGCAGCGACGGCCTGACGAACATGCTCGACGAAGGCGAAATCGCCGAAATCCTGCGGGCCGAGACACCCTGCGAGGAAGTTTGTCGCCAGATGGTATCACGGGCGAACGAGGCCGGCGGATACGACAACATCACCGTGATCGTGGCGGAGGTGCAGTCCGTGCGCGCCGACCAGGCATCGCCCCGCAAGGTGGCACAGACGATCGCTTCGTTGGACCTTGAGGAATCGCCCCTGCTGCACGGGGCATCATTGAAAGGATAAGCGGATATGGAACCCGAAGCCGGTATCATGCTGGTTTGGTCGCTGGCCGCGATGGAAGCCCAGGCCCTGGGATGGTCGCAGATCGAGCCGGCCCATCTGTTGTGCGCGATCCTGAAGTTCGCAGAACTGGATGGGGCCGATCTGGAACGCCTCGGCCAGACCAACGAGAATCTCGGCAATCTGGCACAGGAACACCAGGACCTGAAGGTGCATCTCGACGACCCGTGGGGCATCACGGTGCCCGAGGTTTCCACGCGACTGCGGCGGGCCCTGCGACGGCCGGGCAGCAGCCCGCGAGCGCAGGCCGCTGCAGGCGGACCGGGCGGGATGGTCCATCGCAGCGACGCCGCACGCGAGGTGTTTCGGACCGCGCTGGGTGCGGCAGAACAGGCGGGCCGCCCGCGCCTGGGAGTCGTCGATCTGCTGGACGCGCTTCTGAACGGGTCCGATGAATGGATTCGCCGCGGATTGGAGCAGCAGGGAATCGCGACGGCATCTCAACTGGCCCAGCGCAAGGAGGCGATGGAGCAGTGGGCCGACGTGCTGGCGCCGCTGGCGCCGTCCGGCCGGGTCGACGAGGCCGAGAGAAAGCGGATTCTTGCCGATCCTGCGGTGCGCGTGCTGGCCGACGCGTTCGCCAAGCCCGGCGCGCCGGGACGGCCGTGCCTGTTGATTCATGGGCCGGACCGGACGGGGCGTGACGTTCTGATCGATCTGCTCAACCGTCCCGGCGACCGGAAACCCCCGAAGGTCATCCAGGTGAACAGCCGGGCGTTGCTGGAACGCCTGGCCCGGGATGGAAATGCCGCGGCCGTCGGGTTCCTGGATCTGCTCTGCGACGAGTCGAATCAGAAGACCGTCTGGTTCTTCGACTCGCTGCACCGGTACCTGAGCGAGGAGCTGGCCCCGACCGCCTTCCGGCTGCGTTTTGTCCAGTGGCTCAAGCAGACGAACAGCCGGTTCCTTTTCGCCGTCCCGCAGAGCCAATACGACAAAGTACGGGCGAATAATCATTCGCCCCTACCGCTCGACTGGAAGAACACCTTCCAGCAGATCTGGATCCACAGCCCTTCGCCCTGCCAGCGGGTGGGTATGGAACTGTGACGCCGTGGAAGATGAGAGCAAAGAACAAACAGCAAAATGCAAAACCGAGGAAGTCATCCCGATGGCCATCGGGATTCCTCCATTTTGATTCTTCCCTTTTGATCTTTGCTTTCTGCCCTTGGATGTTTGCCTTTTGCCTTTTGGTATAGTTTGAGGTGACTCGTGTTCACAGAGAAAGCACAAGCGATCGTTTCCATGGCCAAAGACCGGGCCTACACGCTCGGACGCAATTGCTTAGACGTCGAGAGCCTGCTGGCGGCCATTGCGGCCGACCGCCAGGCGTGTGTGCGGCTGGCGGAGTGCCTGACCGCCGGCAACGTCGCCGATCTGCGGCGGCGCTGCCCGCAATTCGAGTCGCCGGGCTCGTGTCCGGGAACGATGCCGCCCGATGAAGCGGTGCGTTTGCTCCTCGACAAGGCTTGCGAACTGGCGGGCGGGGAGGGAGTCCCCGACCGGACGCATCCGGGACTGGTGGGGTTGCCTCACCTGATCTGTGCCGCCGCGATGTCGGTTGAGGTGGCGAGTCTTCTCGGCGATCCGATCGCGCCCATCGGCTCCAAGCAGGCGATGAGTCTGCTGGCCCGCTGGGTGATGGACAGCGAATCCGCCACAGGCGGGCTCGGAGAGCTGACCGGCCAGCTTCGCGGGCTGCGGGCGGCCCTTCTGGCGAGAGTATTCGGACAGGACCACGCGGTCCATGCCCTGGTCGAAGGCCTCTACAATGCACAGGTGACCGCGGGCGCCGACCACGATCGCCGGCAGCCGATCGCCACGTTCGTCTTTGCCGGACCTCCCGGGGTCGGCAAGACCCACATGGCCGAGCTTTGCGCCGCCCATCTGAAACGCCCCTTCAGGCGGTTCGACATGACCGCCTACAGCGACCACCAGGCCGACAACCAGCTCGTTGGTTTTGCGCCGTCCTTTCAGGCCGCCAAGCCCGGCCTACTGACGGGATTCGTCAAACAGAATCCCAACGCCATCCTGCTGTTCGACGAGATCGAGAAGGCGCATCTGAACACCATGCAACTGTTCTATCAGATTCTCGACGCCGGCCGCCTGCACGACAAGTTCGACGACGAGGACGTGTGCTTCCGCGACACGATCATCATCTTCACGACGAACGCCGGGCGGAGCCTCTACGAGAATCCCAACGCCAGCGGCATATCCGCCGTCAACGCCGACTATCACAAGCGCACGATCCTCAGCGCTCTGGCGAATGAAAAGAACCCCACGACCGGCCAGCCGGCCTTTCCGCCGGCCATTTGCAGCCGGCTCGGGCAGGGCTATCCGCTGATGTTCAACCACCTGGGGATCAACGAGCTCGAACGCATCGCCGAGACGGAAATGACGCGCACCGAGGTCCTGCTCGAACGGCAGTACTTCAAGACGTTTCGGCACGATCCGATCCTGCCGATCCTGCTCGTGCTGCGATGCGGGGCGAGCATCGACGCCCGGCAGTTGCGCAGCGAGGTGGAGCGATTCGTCAAGTCGGAGTTGTTCAAGTTCTGTAGCCTCTACGAGTCGCAGCGCGTCGAGAAGGTGCTCGAAGAGATCGATGAGGTGCTCTTCACCGTCGATCCGGCCGAGATTCAGAATCACCCTGCGACGCAGAAACTCCTGTTCAATTCAGACAAATCGACCGTGCTCCTGGTGGCGGACGAGGCCTTCGCCTCGCGTTGTCGGGCGGCCCATCCGGAGTTCGAGTGGATCTCGGCCGCGACGAAGGAAGAAGTAGTCAGCCAACTGGCCGCCCATGAAGTCAACGTGATCCTGCTGGACTTGTGGGTCTCGACGGGACACGATCGGGCCGGCGATCCGCCTCTGGCGGACAGCGCGGGCCGGATCGATCACCTCCCCTTGTCGGCCAGAGCCTTCGACAACGGCCGGACGATCCTCCAGACGATTCGCAAACGCTTCTCCGACGTCCCGGTCTACCTGCTGTCGTTTCAGACGCAACAGGCCGACGGCGCGACAAAGACCGTTTGCGTGGATGATCGGTACGAAGTCAATCCGCCACAGGCGGAACCCCACGGCACGAGAAGGCTCCGGCCGATCGACGAGGAACTGTTCCTGGCCTGCGTCCGAGCCGGCGGCGCCCGAGGGATGATCGCCACCGAATACGATGGACTCTCGAAGACGGACGGTCCCGGCGCCCCGGGATTCGCCCAGGCCCTGCAAGGGATTCTGCTTCGCTTGTTCCGCGAGAAGGTGGCCGCCGACCTCGCGCGGCAACGCCAGTGCCTGGAGTTCGACACGGTCGCCCGCCTGAACGAGTCGGCTCGCCACCTGGGAATCTGGACTCGCGGATTCCGGCTTCAGCGCGTGATCGAGGCCGAGGACGTGGTCGGCCTGGTCAGCGATGTGGAACGCCCTTCCACACGGTTCGAGGACGTATTCGGAGCCACCGCCGCGAAGAAATCGCTGGGCTTCGTGGTCGACTGGCTGAAGAACCGCAAGCGTTACGCGGGACTGGGGCTGCGCCCGCCCAAGGGCATTCTTCTGAGCGGCCCGCCCGGAACCGGCAAGACCATGCTGGCCCGCGCGGTGGCGGGAGAGTGCAATTGTGCGTTCCTGACCGAATCCGGCGGCAACTTCATCACCAAGTGGCAAGGCAGCGGTCCGGAAAACGTGCGGAAGCTGTTCCAGCGGGCACGCAAGTACGCGCCCGCGATCGTATTCATCGACGAGATCGACGCGGTGGGCAAGATGCGCAGCGGCGCAACCACCAGCGAGTCCCGCGAGACAACGCTCAACACCCTCCTGACGGAAATGGACGGGTTCGGCGCGACGGCGGACGCCCCGGTGATCGTGCTGGCGGCGACGAACCTGGCCGAGAAGCTCGACCCGGCGCTGAAGCGGCGTTTCGACCGCGAGATCAGGGTCGACGAGCCGGACCGGTCCGCCCGCCTGGCGTACCTGCAACAGGCGATCGGAAAGCTCTCGAAATCCGAGGTCGGCGCCGAGACTCTCGAAGCGATCGCCAACCAGAGCGTCTACATGACCATTGCCGACCTGGCCCGCATCGTCCAGGAAGCCGGCGTGATGGCGGCGTTGGCCGGATCGACCATCACCGACAGCATCCTGCTGGAGGCGTTCGAGAAGCAGCGCATGGGCGAGGCCCTGCCCTGCACGAATCAGACAAAGCTGCTCCGCATCGCCCGCCACGAGGCGGGACACACGCTGGTCGCGTGGAAGAGCGGCACGCCGGTCCATCAGGTCACGATCGTCGGACGCGGCGGGGCCGGCGGCTACATGGAACGCAAGCATGACGACGACCGCGACCTGCAAACCAAGGAAGATCTGCTTCGCGATATTCGCATCTCGATGGCGGGTCGCGCGGCGGAACTGGTCTGCTATGGCCCGGATGCGGGTCTGAGCATCGGCGTCGGCGCGCCGCGAGCCATCGGCGGCGGAGGCGGCGACTTGCCCAACGCCTCGCAGAAGGCGATCCAGATGGTTCGCGTCTACGGCATGGACGAGGAAATCGGACAATTGGCGCTCGATGAGCTCTTCGCCGAAAACAGCCAGCGCCCGCTCGCCGAACAAACCCTTATGCTGGCCGAGAGGATCGTGTCGGAACAACTGGACGTCGCCAGGAAACTCATTGAGACCCATCGCGACGAATTCGATCGCCTGGTCGATGCGCTGGTCAAACACAACCGGCTGGATGAGGCCCAACTGACCGAACTGCTCGGCAGACAGCCCTCGCCTTCCCCTGAGGTCTCTTTGGTCCCTTGAGACCAAAGGAAGTCATCCGCCGAAGGCGGATTCCGCTGTTTTGATTTTTGCTTCTTGCTCTTTGCTGTTTCTACCGCGCCGTGCTATCTTCTCGAAGAATGATGGCGGGCGGCCGCCATGCCAACGACCATGGGGATGCAGATCTGAGACGAACATGGAACGACAGTGGAGTTGCCGGCACAGGAATTCAACTGGTCCGTATCGAGTTGCCCTCGGCTTGATGATTTGGATGATCGTCTCTTCTGCGAGTTGCCGGCCCGGCCTCAGGACGGCTCACCCTCTGCCCGGCTCCGAGTTGCAGTATGGCATCGGCTACGCCACAGGTCTGTCGCCGGCCGACAGCAACTCCCTTCGCATCGAAGATTCCCTTGGTCTCAACGTGACCATTGCGGCCATGAGCCAGTGGCATGAGAACACCCTGAAGCCCGTAGCATCACAGACCCGGATGATCACGGTGCTCCCGGCAAGCACGGCGGTGGCGGCCGTGCCGCGTCTGATGAGAAGAGCCAGAGTGGGCGTGATTCAAAGCAGAGCACAGTTCTGGAGCCAGATCGCCGTCAAAGGCTCCGAAGCGCCGCTGTTCGTGGAAAAGCTGCACAGCATTCTGCCTGATGGGATCGGCGCCGTCGTTCGCATCGCGGAGAAGCCGACGTCGGATTCCGGCGACATCCGCATGCTCGAGATTCAGGTGCGCCGCAGACTCGTGGCGGAACCGAACGTGTCGGCGACGGATGTTTCGCTTGAGATCTCGCTTGTGGCAACCGGATACCTGAGGCAGACAGCGGGCCCCGAGGCCGACGATTCGGAGAAGCCCCAAGGGCCGTCCGGGCCCGGCGGAACGAGCATGCTGACGACCGAGACGATCGCGCTGGCGCCACAGGACATGCAGGAGCAGGATCGCCTGGCGTTCGTGCTGCCGTCTCCATTCGACGTGGACGAACTCGTGGGATTCGCGGCGCTGATCGAAGTGCAGCCGCCCCCGCCGGAAGGAACCGCCGAAGCGGCCACCTACGCAGCCAAGTGGAAACAGTGTCAGGGCAAACTGCTGGCCGCGGCGGGAACAGGCAACGACCGACCGCCGTTCGACGCCGGCAGACGAGGCATCGAAGACGCCCTGCGACTGCTCGCGTCGCCCACACACAGGCAGCGGGCACTGGTGTACCTGGCACAAGAGACCGCAGCGCCGCTGTTCGCCGACGTGACGCTGTCGGCGACGGACACCGTCGTGGACCGTCTCGCGAACGCGGTCACGAACGAGTGGTCGGGTTCGACCTTTGAAACAGCCACGCTGGGATGGCGGCTGGAGCGGACCGCGTATCAACTGCTCATCAAGCTGCTGAGCGCCGACCAGACGTCGCCCGACCTGGAGGCGATCCTGATCCGTCACGCCGGCGAGGTGGGTCGTCATCCTTCCGTTCTGCAGGAGATGGTCTCGGAGGCGACAAGTATCGAGGACCTGAGGCAGCGGTTGCTCCTGGAGAACTTCATCTACCTGGAGGACATTTCGCCGGCCGCCCGGACACGGGCCTTCGAATGGCTGGCGGCCAGAGACCAGGCGCCTCAGGGCTATGATCCCCTCGCCTCGCTCAAAGAAAGGCGCAACGTTCTGAACCGGATTCTCCAGGAACAACCGTAGAATCACAGGAGCATCCCGTGCGGCACAAAGACAGAAAAACGGTAGGGGCGAATGATTATTCGCCCTTACGTGACCATCCGGACAAGCGGCAGGCCGCGCGTCCGGCCGCCCCCGCCACAGGCGGATCGGAAACGGATCAGCCCATCGGCGGACCGCCCGAGCAGCGGATCGAACAAGAGGCGGGCCACCATCACCGTTGGCTCCGGCGTTTGTTCTGGGCCGGTGTAATCCTGGCGGCCGTGATTGTGGTCCTGCGGATTGCGCTGTGGTTGTCTCTGCCGTGGATCATCGACAAGACGATGGAGCAGTACGGCCTGAACGCGCGCTACGAACGGTTGAATCTCTCTTTGCTCACCGGAGACGCAGAACTGTGGCATCTGGTTCTCGTGCCGACCGACGCCAACACGCCATTCGCGGATGTTGAGTATTGCCGGGCGGCGGTCTCTCTGGTGACGTTGTTTACACGGCGGCTCATCGTCCGCCGCGTCGAGATCGACGGAATGGACGTCAATCTGACCCGGGCCCAGGATGGGACGTTTCCCCAACTGCGGACCCTGCTGACCGTCCTGCGGCAGCGCAGCAAGGCGGCACAGCCGACCGATACGGCGGCGACCCCGACCTCCGTGTCGCCGCACCGGATCGATCTGACGCCGCCGCTCCAGATGGATGCGCTGAGACTTCAGCACGTGCAGTTGCAGTTTCGAGACGAGACCGCCGAGCCGGTCTTTGAGACGCAGTTGGATCTGAACGTGCGCCTTTCCGACCTCCGATCCGACAAACGCAAGACACGGTTCCAGATCCTCCTGTCGTCTCCTCCCGTGCTGGACCAGCTTCAGATCGACGGGACCGGCTCGGCCGAAGGGCGTGACCTCCTGGCGGAAGTCCACGTCGCCCTCCAGGGTCTGCATCCCGACGCGGTGAAGGATTACCTGGCCGATCTGGGGCTCGTTCCCGATGCGCGCAATCTGGCGTTGTCCTGTAGCGGATCGGTTCGCGTGCAGGGGATCGAGGTGATGGACGCCAACGATGCAGGCCCGCTGATCGACGAGACACTTTCCCCGAACGAGATCGCGGCGGCCCCTTCGTCTGCCGTACTCCGGGTTCAGCTCGAATCGAAGAACACGACCGTAACGATCGACGGCGCGGAGCATTTCGTTCTGGAGCACGCGGCGGTCGATGCCAACGTGGCGGACTCGGGCGCCATTCGGGCGGGACGGATACAGATCCGTGGGGGCGCGTTCCACGCCTGGAGGAGACCGTCCGGCGCGCTTTCGGTCGGCGGCTTCCAGTTCACCCTTCGCTCGTCGCTCGTCGCTCGGGGCCCGAGTGACCAGCGACCAGCGACGAGCGACGGCTTTGCGTGGTCCCTCGACAGCGTGGAGGTGCGGGACGTGCGACTGGTGCTCCACGATCAGTCGGTGTCGCCGCAGGCCGATCTGGCGCTGGACCTCAACGATGTGACGGTCCGCAGCGCTGCCTCCGAAGCGGAAGGACTGACGCTGACCGCTCGTTTGGGGGCGCCGGGCGTCGTCGAGAACCTCCAGACCCACGGGACCGTGGTTCTGTCGTCTTCCCAGGGCAACGCTGCGCTCAAGATCTCTGGCATGGGAATCCGCCCGGACGCCTTGCAGCCGTATCTCGAAGGGCTCGGCCTGGAGTCTCTCTACACCGGCGGGACATTTTCGTGTGACGTGAACGCGACGTTCACCAATCCGCCGAATGAACCCATCGAGGCGTCCGGGGCCATCACGAATATTCACTTGCAGGACACCGAAGAGCTGTTCGGCCTCAAGACCATCGGCATGCAAGGGGCCAGGATCGACCTGGTTACCAGGACAACGCGCATCGATCAGGTCGAGATCTCCGGACAGCGTCTGGCGGTCGCGCGGGACAGAGAAGGCTGCCTGGCCACTTTGGGCTTTCGGCTCGTCGGCCGCAGTGATTCCGGATTGCAGATTTCGGATGGCGGATTCGGCGCCCAGCGCGGCGGCGACAAATCCGCCATCCGAAATCCCCAATCCGCAATCGCATCGACTCCCGATGCGCATCAGAGAAGACCCGCTCGCGTTGAGATCGGGCGGTTGAGCTGGCACGACAATGAACTGACCTTTGTGGATCGCATGGTCACGCCCGCCAAGACGATCGCGGTGCCGGACCTTGGCTTTGAACTGACGAACCTTGTCCTGGGCGGCGATCCCAACGCGGCATCGCCCGCGTCTGTGAAGGCGTGGCTGCGCAGCCCCGGGACCATCGAGACGGTGGATTTGAGCGGCTCGGTTGCGCCCGAGCCGGCCGGGCTGTCCTTCGATCTGGACCTGCGTGGCGACGGCCTGGCTCTTGTCGCGATGGCGCCCTACCTTGCGGCTCTTGGGACCGGGTCCGCCATGACGGAAGGCAGCGTCGCCGCCCGGACGAAAGGGCGCATCACGTGGGGACGCGATGGGGTCTATTGCTCGGCGACGATCCGCGATGCGGCTGTCAGGGACGGCGCCGCCGAGCTGGCAGGACTTAACCAGGTCGAGATCGCGCAGCTCCATCTGGCCGCCACAGGTTTCCAGGTAGAGCGCATCATGCTCGAGCGTCCACGGCTGATGCTGTCGCGCGACGAATCCGGCGTCTTTGCCTGCGCGGGCCTGCGCATCGTCCCGGGGCAGAAGGCCGAGACAAACCCATCCGCCGCAGGCGGACCGGTTTCCCCCATGCGTGTAGGCCGGCTGGAGGTGAAAGATGCCCAGATTCAGTGGTCTGACGACGCCGTAGTGCCGGCCGCATCACAGACCATGGGGATCGACCTCGTCTTGAGTGATTTTGCCCTCGGAGTCGAAGCGCCTCCGGCGACGATCAGCGCAACCGTCAGGGCTCCGGGGATGGTGCAACAGGCAACCGTTGCCGGGCAGCTCCAGACCGCACCGTCAAAACAGGGGGCCGACCTGACGCTGGACGCGGCGGGAGTCAACGCCGGACCGCTGCTGAGCTACCTGCCGCCGGCCATCAGACCGGCCCTGGAGCAAGGGCAACTCCACGCTCGAATCACCGGCGAGCTGACCGCTCATCCCGAAGGAGGCCGGCGCATCCGCGCCGGCGCGATCGATGTTGATTACCGCGCGAATTCCCAGCCGGAGCCTTTCCTGCGATTCGATTCGGCTGAACTGGCCGTCGATCGCTTCGACCCGAACGCGCACCTGATCTCCATCGAGCAGGTATCGCTCCAGGGCCTTGAGGCCACCGTCGAACGCAAGACTTCCGGCCTGATGAGCCTGCTCGGATTTGACTTTGGAGCTTCTGAGTCGGCCCCCACCGACGCGTCCGGCACGACGGATGAACAGCGGGGTCTCACAACTTCTGCGAGCGAGGACCAGCCGGCGGCCCAACAGGCCGTGCCCGATCAGGCGCCGCGCCCTGCGAGCGCCGTCGCGCGGAAGGCCCGGCGGCTGCCGCTCGTTGTTCTCGATCGATTGTCGTTGGAGGCCGGCAAACTCACCGTAAAGGATGCCGCCAGACCGGCGGCGACACCCTTGGTCATCTCGAATTTGAAGGTCGCCAATACCGAACCCATCAAGCTCCTCGGGGATGAGCCGGACACCAATCCGCCCGTCAAGATCGATGTCCACGGCCAGGTTGAACCGCTGACTGAGTCTCTTTCGCTGAAGGTCGAGGTGTCTCCCTTCATCGCCCAGCCCCAGATTCTCGCCGAGTGGGACATCACGCAGATCCAAGGCCCGGGATTGGTCTCCATCCTGCCGGAGGTCCGCAGCGCCGTGGATGCCAACAGCCTGCACACCGGCAGGTTCTCCGGGACCGCTCAACTGACGCTACGCGTGGAGCGACGCGACGTCGCAGAATTTGACTTCAGCAGACCTTTTGGCGTGGATGCGTGGGTCAAGGCGATGGCCTTCCGTGACGCACAGACGGACACCGTGCTGGCGGGAGTCGAGGAACTGCGGATCGTGGCGCCAAAAGTGGATTTGAACGGCGGGAGCGTTCACGTCAAGGAGATCGGCCTGGTGAATCCGCAGGGGGCGATCCGGCGGGAAACCGATGGTTGGCATCTGCTCGGAATGACCTGGAAAACGACCGCGAAGGGGCGATCCGCCGATGCAAATGCGGTCGCGCCGGCCAATCCGCAATCGCCAATCCCCAATCCGCAATCCGCGTTCGACCTGCGCGTCGATCAGCTCCTGGTGACGGGCGTCGATTTCGCTCTCGTTGACAACACGGTGGTCCCCCCGATGTACGTGCCCCTGAAGGGCCTGGACATGGAGGTTCGCGGATTCGCCACAGCCGGCGCCGACGTCAAGACCCCGATGCGATTCAACGTGATTGCGACGGCCGGGGAGGTGCCGTTGCCGCAGACGAGGCGC
>CAZNSM010000054.1:25651-27379 GCA_964575615.1 uncultured Pirellulales bacterium
TTTCAGGAGCTGTCGGCCACCGGACGCCTGACCCTCTATCCACGTCCCGACGGCTGGGTGAAGGCCGGCCTGAGCGGGCTGGAGCTGGTCAATTTCAAGGGCGTGGCCAGCCAGAGCGGCATGACCCTGCGGAAGGGCGTTTTCGACGCCAGCGTGGATATGCGGTTCCACAAGGATCAGCCCCTGTCGACGCGGGCCCGCCTGGTTTTCACGGACCTGTCGCTGACCGAGCCGCCCGACGGCTTTCTGGCGCAGCTTCTGACGCTGCCGGCGTCCCTGGACACGGTGCTCTTCATTCTGCGGGACGCGGGCGGGTCCATTCGCCTGCCGCTGTCGTTCAAGATCGACGAGGACGGCCTCTCGCGTGGCCAGATTACGCAGGCGGCCGTGGGAGCGGCCGCGACCCTCATCGCCAGCGCCGTAGCGGGTTCCCCCTACCGGGTCGCCGGAACGATCGGCAATATCCTGGGTGGGGAAAAGGAAGAGACCAGCGGCGCGGAAACCCACGTCGTGGAGTATGCCGCCGGCATCACCACGCTTTCCGACCGCCAGGCCGCAGAGCTGGCGCAGATCGCCGAGCGTCTGCGCACTGAACGAGACCTGGCGGTTACGGTTCGCCACCACCTGGGCGCCGCAGACATCGAAAAGGCCGCCGGGCTGGTCAACCTGTCAGAGCCCCAGACGAAGGCCCTGTTGGCGAAGCTGCGCCAGGAAAGGACCGAACTCCAGGCACGCAGAGACGAACTGGCAGGCCAGACTCGTGCGGCCTATGCCGCAGGCTCCCGTGGGAATGTGACGACCAGGACAAGGCAGTTGCAGCAGGCCGAGACACAACTGGGCCTGATCGAGCAGGCTTTGGACAATCTTCTGGAGACGATGCGCCCCGGCTCGGAGTACGCGGCAAGAAGACGCATGCAGGACGCCTGCGTTGCCATCGGCAAGGCGCGCATCGAGACGGTGGCGGCGCTTCTCCAGATCGAATCCGCCGCAGGCGGACCGGAGGCCGCCGGACGCGTCACGTTCGTGCCGCCCCGCTTCACGGAAACCGGCGATCCCGCAGGCAGGATCACCCTTACACTCTCCAAGAGCAAGGCGCGGTGAAGTTTCAAGTTTGAAGTTTCAAGTTTGAAGCAGTCGAGTTGGTGTGCGATGCACACCCTACGTCCATGTTGTGTCTTCGTGGAGAATTCGAGAGGATCGGGCATGTCTTCGGAGAACAGGTGTTCACGTCGTCAATTTCTAAGAGGCGCTGCAACCATCGCAGGGGCTGGGGCCATTCCGTACTTCGTTCCGCCCTCGGCGATGGGGTCGGCCGGCGCTGTCGCGCCGAGCGAGCGAATCGCGATGGGTTTCATCGGCCTCGGAATTCAGGGCTCCGGCCTGATGGGAGCGTTCCTGGGCCAGAAGGACGTGCAGGCGGTCGCCGTCTGCGACGTCCGGGCGAGCCAGCGCCAGCGAGCCAAGCAGACCGTCGACCAGCGTTACGGCAACTCCGACTGTGCGATGTACAACGACTTTCGCGAGGTGTGCGGGCGCACCGACATCGACGCGGTCTGCATTGCGACGCCGGACCATTGGCACGTGCTCGTGTCGCTGGAGGCCGCCCGCAACGGCAAAGACATGTACACCGAGAAGGCCCTCGGCCTGAGTCTGGCCTGGCCTTTCCCAACCAGCCGACGCAGCCGGTCCCGGAAGGTCTGGACTACGATCTGTGGCTCGGCCCGGCGC
>CAZNSM010000054.1:27479-28961 GCA_964575615.1 uncultured Pirellulales bacterium
ACGAGCGACGAGCGACGAGCCAGCTCCAGGGCCTGGGTCGTGATGAAGTACTTGGCCTTCATGAAATCGACCTCCCACGGAGGCAGACTGCCCTGGGCGAGGTAGTCGAGATACTGCCCGGTGACGTGGCGGAAGTGCGCCTCGTGGCCGATGAGCTGCTCGGGCGGGATCACGACCTGCCAGCCGCATCGGTCGGATTTCAGCGATAGACCTGGATACTCGCCTTGAAGCCGCTCGATCGCAGCGCGCAGCGCCCGTTCCAGCCGGCCAAGGTCCGCGTCGGGAGCCGGCTCCACGTAGAGCTGGGGCTGGTAGTTCTGCTCGGCGCCCTGGCGGATGATCACGTGCGCCCGGCTGCCGCGCACCAGCGAATAGTGCGTGTCGCCTGTCCCATTTGGCGCCTCGAAGGCCCACGTCACCGCGAGCCTGGCGTGCACGCCCTTGACGGCATACACCGCCTCGCCGTTGCCGTAGTACGGCAGCGCGCCTTCGTCGTCGAGCTGGCTCTGGAGGCAATCCGGGAAGTCGGAGGCTCCTGTGACCTTCTCGTACTGCGTCCGGTCGATCCGCGTCGGCCAATGCCTGGCGCGAAGGACCGCCACCTCGGTTCGATAGTCGATCCTCCGGCCACAGAAGCACGTCCACAGCACCAGATCGATCAGGTGGGTGGTGACGTCGACGAGGCCCTCGCCCTGCTGGGCGGTGTCGAAGTACCAGGTGGGCCGGCGGATAGGCTGGCCGGAGACGTACTTGAAGAAATGGTGCACGCTTTCTTTGACGATCGCGGGATCGTCGGGCGAGCCTCTTTCGAGTTCGCCGAAGACCTCCGCGTCGAGCACGAGCTGCTTCTGCAGGATGCACAGCCGGTTGAAACGCTCGGTCATGATGTCGTAGAGCAGCAGCCCTTTGCGCTGGGCGTCGTCGAAGGCCCGCTCCAGCTCGGCGAATCCCGCCGCATCGATGCACATCGGCTTGTCGGCGAAGACGTTCAGGCCCGCATCGATCGCGGCGGTGATATACTCGGTCTTGCGGCGGTTGTTGCCCGACAGAACCACGACGCTGCCCGCTTTGTCGGCCTGCATCCTTTCGAGGTAGTCGGGTCCGATATAGACCTGCTGCTGCCAACCGGCAGGCTCATCCGGGCGGCGGTTGAAGCCTTCGATCCGAGCGAGGTACTGCTGCACTTCCGGCCCGTCGGGGGCATAGACGTGGACCATCGGGTCGACCTGCTCGTACATCGTCTTCTGGACGAGAGCGGCGTGGTAATGCCCCGGATCGAGAACGATCAGCCGGACGGGCCTCCCGGCGCGCCGGGACGCCCCGGCGCGTCTGCCCGCCGTCGTACACGACAGCGGAACCACCAGCAAACAGAAGCCTACAACGGTCAGCGCCAAAGTCCGCGCCATGGCTAATCCCTCCATGCAATGATCCAAATCCAATCCGTCGGAGTCTACCGCCACGGACCACCTTCGTAAAGGGCCG
>CAZNSM010000055.1:0-28773 GCA_964575615.1 uncultured Pirellulales bacterium
AAAAGGCGCACCAGCGACTCGATGTCGTGCCCGTCCACCGGCCCGAAGTACGGGACGTTGAGGCTTTCGAACAACTGGCTGGGCGGCAGGACCATGCGGATGGTCTTCTTGATCTTCTCGACCGCCTCGTCGACGCCGCGACCGATGCCCGGTACGTGTTCGAGGATGTTCCGCGCGGTCCGCCGCATGTCTTCGTACGTGTGGCTCAGACGAAACCGCGAGAAGTACTTGGCGACCGCGCCCACCGTGGCGTCGATGGCCATGCTGTTGTCGTTGAGCACGATCAGCAATTGGCGCTTGACCAGCCCGAGGTTGTTGAGCCCCTCGAACGAGGTCCCATTGACGATGCTGGCGTCTCCGACGAAAGCAACGATTTTCGGTGCGGCCGGCTCGGCCTTCTGGGGTTTGCGGCGCACCCCGCCGTCGTTGGGCTCGGCGGCCTTTGCCTTCAGTTGCTCGCCCAAGGCCATTCCCACGGCGGTGGTCACCGACGTTCCGGCGTGGCCGACGGTGAACTGGTCGTATTCGCTCTCGGCGGGGTTGGGGAACCCGCTGATCCCCCCAACCTGGCGCAGCCGCTCGAACCCCGCCTTGCGCCCCGTGATGATCTTATGCGTGTAGCACTGGTGCCCCACGTCCCACAGGAGCTTGTCCTGCTTGAAGTCGAAAACGTAATGCAGGGCCAGAGTCATCTCCACGGCGCCCAGATTGCTCGCCAGATGCCCGCCCGTCTTGCTGATCGAACGCAACATGAACTGGCGAATCTCCTCCGCCAGCGTTTCCAGCTCCGGCACCGTCAACTTCTTCAGATCCGCCGGGCCGTTGATCTGCTCCAACAAACTGCTCATAACAGAAATCACCCTAATGAAGCCATCAGTCCGCACATTCTAATCGAAAGCGCCCCGACGTGCAGCGAAATCGCGACGGGGGGGCAAAAAGGCCGACCCGGTCGCCTCGGACGGTCCGGGCAGAAAAGGACCTGCACCGCGTGGAAGAGGCGGTTCGTCCCGATCAGTCGAAGTGATATCCGCACGTATCTCCGGTGATCAGCTCCGACTCGGTTCGCGGGTACTTCCGGCAGTTCAACGGCCGCAAGGGGTACACCGAGCAGTAGATCTTGCCGTCCCCATGGCTCTTGATGAACGGACAAGGATTGGGCAGCTTGCAACAGGCGCCGCAATGAACGCACTGGCCTTTGCGCCGCTTGGAAACCGGCAGCACCGACGTGAACGTCCTCTTGATCTTGGCGCCCCAGGTGTTTCTCTTGTCATCAGGCATCGAATGGAATCCCGAAAGGTTTCTTGCTCCAGAGGCCATAGGTTATACCGGCCTGGGCCGTGCGGGTCAATAGACGAAGCGATCTCTGTACGGGCCGGCAATGCGTGGACGCCGTCGCAGGGCATCGAGCCGGTGCGCCGCGCCGGCCCAAGTCAGCGGGCGATGCCATCTTCCAGGTCCGCCAGGACCGTTTGGGCCTTGACCACCTTGTTGCCGTGCGGACCCTGCCAGTTGACATCCTCGTTGCGTTGGAGCAGGTCCTCGACCTTCTTGCAGGCCACCAGAACGGTGGCGTGATTCTTGTTGCCCATCGCCCGGCCGACCTCCGAGCTGGACATCTTGGTGTGCTTGCGGATCAGGTACATGCTGAAATGCCGCGCCAGGGAGACGGTGCGGTCTTTCTTGGCCGAATGAAGCGTCGCGGCGGTCGTTCCGAAGTAGGCGGCCACCGTGTTCTCGATGTCACAGACGTGCACGATCGGATCGCACCGCTCGATGTGCTCGGCCAGCACGCTCTGGGCCATCGCCAGGGTGATCTTCTCGTTCTGGAGGGCGGCGTAGGCCACCAGCTTCAGCAGGGCGCCTTCGAGTTCGCGTACGTTGGTGCGGATGCGTTCGGCCACGAATCGGACGACGCCCTCGGACATCAATCCGGCCTGTGCGGCCTTACTGTCGCCGAACGCGCTGGCCACCATCCGCTGGGCAAACTGGCGGCAGATCTCGCAGCGTGTCTGGAAGTCCGGCGGCTCGATCTTCACCACCATCCCCGAGACGAAACGGTTGACCAGCTTCTCCGACAACTGCCCGATCATCTTTGGATGGGCGTCCGAAACCAGAACCACCTGCTTGCCCGCCAGATTGATCGTATTGAAGGTGTGCAGGAACTCCTCCTGGGTCGACGGCTTGCTGGCCAGGAAGTGCACGTCGTCGATGGCCAGCAGGTCCGTCTTCCGCAGGCGGGCGCGGAAGGCTTCGAGCTTCTTGGTCTTGAGCGCCAGCACGAACTGATTGGCGAACTCCTCGGCCGACAGGTAGAGCCAGTTGGTCTGTGGACGGACCTCGGTCACGCCGTTGCAGATGCCCTGGAGCAGGTGGGTCTTGCCGACGCCGTAGCCGCCGTGAATGAACAACGGATTGAACGGACTGTGCTGCTCTCGTACAACCGCCCGGGCGGCGCTGTAGGCCAGCTCGTTCGACGGCCCGACGATGAAGGTATCGAGCGAAAGCCGCAATCCCTTGGACGACGGCGAAGAGGCCGCCTCGGCTGTCTTCCGCGGACCGGCGGGCGCCGCCGCGACCGCTTCGACCGCCGGACGCTGACGCTTCTCCGAAAGCTCCGCGTCGATCGCAAACGAAATCGTCGGGTGACCGCCCGTGGCGGCGTGCGCGGCCGCCTTGATGTCGCGAAGAAAATGGCTCTCGAGCCAGTTGGCCATGAACGGATTCGGGACGCCGATCTTCAGACACCCCTCGGCCAACGTGAACCGCGCACAACTCTGGAACCAGATCCTGTATTTCTGGGGACCGATGCGTCCCACGAGCGCTTCGGCGATCGCCTCGGCGCCGGGTCCCGCCGTGCGGGAACCCTCATCCATGATCGTGCCCTGCATCGACATCTCCGTATCAGTACTGATAATCAGGCTCTTATCAGCCATGTCTTGCGGTTTCAAAGAGGGTCCGACCCTCCCATGGAAATTCGAACGGCGAAAGAGCCTATTATTTCGCGGACGGCCCTTGAATCAATGCCATTCCAAGTCGTTTCTTTTCCACGAACCAGAGGAACTGAGAGCCACTGGCTTTGCGCACGAAAATTTTTAATTGTCAACACGTTTTGCACGACGCAAAACCGTATTGTGGAAAACCTGTGCATGGGCGCGACGCTGGACCTGGAATCCGCGCGGTCTCCATACTGAAAACCGGGTTCCGATCCCGGCGTCGGAACGGCAGTACATCGCGGAGAACCTGTCACGGGGGACGTTGGAGATGCATTCGACGCCGCGGCGCGCGCCGCCCGTCGAGGGCGAGGCGCAGCGCCGGCGTTCGAACGTCTGACAGACGCCTGGACGTGGCCGCGTCGATCGTGCCCCCCAACGCCCGATCGCCTGGCCCGCAGGCGGAAACCACTCATGCTACGCAAATTGTCACGCCGGCGACGAGCCGCCGACAACAGCGCGTCGCACGACGTCTACTCTTGTTCCTTCGAGGCTTCTTCTTCGGCCTGCTCGGCTTGTTCGGCCACGACCACAACGGTGACGGTCGCCGTCACGTCGTCGGCGAATTTGAGCGTCACACTGTGAGAGCCGACCTGTTTGATGTGCTCGGGCAGACGCACCACTTCGTCGGCCACGGCAAACCCCTGCTCGCGCAGGTTGGCCGCGATCATCCGATCGGTGATCGAACCGAACAGGACGCCATGCTCGTTCGCCTTGGCCGCCAGCACCGCCTCGGCGCCGTTGACCGCCTCGGCGGCCGTCTCCAGACGTTTGCGCTCCTTCAGCCGCTCCGCCGCGCGTTCGGCCTTGGCCTTGGCGATCGCCCGGATGTTCCCCTCGGTGGCCACCTTCGCCAGGCCCTGCGGCAGCAAGTAGTTCCGCGCATACCCTTCGGTCACGTCGACGACGTCACCGAGCCACCCCAGTTTCCTGATATCTTCGCAAAGCAAAACCTTCATCGTCTATTCCTCGTAACGTTCTCTCTTACGGCCAAGGCCCGGACCCGGCGCTCGGACGCCGGCGCAACAGGACCGGCTATGTGGAATACGGCAGCAGCGCCATGAACCGGGCCCGTTTGATCGCTCGTTTGGCCTTTCGCTGGCAGCCGGCACAGTTGCCGCTGCGCTTGCGCGAGTAGATCTTGCCCCGGTTGGTCAGCAGCTTCTGGAGGGTGTCGATATCCTTGTAGTCGATGTAGCTGATTCCGCCCCGGCAGAAGCGGCACTGGGTCTGGTCGCGCGCCCCGGCGAATCCCGGTCGTCTTCTCTGTCGTTTCTTCTGTTGTTGTGGTCGTGGTGCCATCTGTTTACCTCATCGCTATCAACGTACGCTGCATTTCGAACGGACTTGCACTAAAACGGTATTTCATCGTCGACGACCTGGTTGGGCGACCGTGTCTGCGGCGCTGCCTGGTCCCCGCCATAGCTCTGATCGGCCTGGTCGGGCCCGCCGCCTCCGCCGGCGCCGGGCATGAACTGGAAGTTCTCCACGGTCACGCGATGGCGACTGCGCTTGGTCCCGTCCTGGGCGGTCCAGGTGTCGTAGGTCAGCCGGCCCTCGATGAAGATCGGCTTGCCCTTGCTCATGTACTTGTTCAGGTTCTCGGCCATGCGCCCGAAGGCCCGGCAGTCAACGAAACAGGTTTCATCGCGCTGGCTGCCGTCCTGGGCCGTCCACTTGCGGTTGGTCGCCACGCCGAAATCGACCACCGCCGTCTGGCTCGGCGTGTACGAAAGCTGAGGGTCCCGGGTCAGGTTGCCCATCAGCAGAACTTTGTTGAAGCTGGCCATAGTCCACCTCTCCGTCAAATCTCAAACCGGCAGGACGTCCATCCCCTGCCCACGGACGCGGCGCGCCGACGCGGGAGCGACGTGGCGTCGCTACCTTTCCGTCCGGTCCGTGTCGTCGTCGTTGTCGGCAAGCGTCCGCGGACCTCGGAACGTTCTCGGCTCCGGGGCCCCTTCCGGCGCGCCCGGCGCCTCCGGGGGCTTGGCGATCGGCTCGCCCTTGATGTCGCGCTCGATCATCTCGGCCGGACGCTTCTCCGTCGTCAGGATCAAGGCACGCATGACCTTCTCCGACAGCAGAACGTCCTTCTCGATCCCCGAGATCCGACGCCCATCCACCTTGAAGTAGCACAGAATGTACGTGCCACGCGAGGTGTGGTCGATGTCGTACGCCAGCTTGCGCTCCTGCCACTTTCGCATCGAGACGACCTCGGCATCCGCACGCTGGAGGATGGTGTTGATCACGGAGAGCGTACCCTCCCAATCCGCCGTCGCCTGCGCGGAGTCGACCAGGAACATCCCTTCATATAACCGCTTCGCAACCGTTTCCAAACCTGTTACCTCCTGATTCCAAACAGCAATCTCAGAAATCCAAGCTTTATGCGAACCACGCCGACCCGGTGCCTTCGATCACACCGGAGGGCTGTTGAACTCAGTCATCGCCCTGTCGATCCCCGATTCGAGCCAGCACAACACCGCGTCGCGCGCCCGGACAATCGCCTCGTTGATCAACGGCCGTTCCTCTTCTCGCGGCCGGCCCAGCACATAGTCCACCGAAAGGGCCCCCGGACAGTCGCCGATGCCGACCCGGCAGCGGGCGAATTCGTCGCTGCCCAGCCGGGCGATGATGTCCGACAGGCCGTTGTGTCCGCCCGCCGAGCCTTTCGCCCGGATCCGAATCCGGCCCGGCGCCAGCGCTTTGTCGTCCGTAATGACCATCAGGTCCTCGAGGCCGAGTTTGTAGAACCCGACCGCCGTGGCCACCGCCTGACCGCTGCGATTCATGAACTGCCACGGCTTCATCAACATGACCTTTCGCTCACGATACCAGCCTTCACCGATCCGCGCGCCGAACTTCTGCTGCTCGACGGCGATCCCCAGCGCCTCGTCCAAGGCCTCGATCACCTTGAACCCCAGATTGTGACGCGTCTCGGCATATTCCGGCCCCGGGTTTCCCAGGCCGACGACCAATCTCAGATCCGCCATCGGTTCCGATCCAGCGCGCCGTTCACGGCCTCCATCTTACTCAGCGGACTCCGCAGGCTCTTCCTTCTTCTCGCCAATGACTTCCGGCGCCACCGGAGTCTCGGCCTCCAGCTCCTCGGTCGTCTTGGCCGCCGCGACGACGTGGCAGGCCGCCAGCAACATCTCCGGCGGGCTTATCAGAGTCACACCCTCCGGCAGGGCAACTTCCCCGGCGTGGATCGCCTGGCCGACCCCCAGTTCTTTGACCGAGACCACGATGGACTCGGGCATGTTCGTAACCAGACACTCGATCTCAAGCTGGCTGGCGTGCTGCTCGACGATCCCGCCCTCGTGCGTCCCCTTGGCCGTACCCTTCAGCTCGATCGGCACGCTCACGCGAACGGCCTCCGTCACGTCGACGCGCATCAGATCCACGTGCACGATGTTGCGACCGAGGTGGTCGTACTGCAATTCCTTGACGATCATCTTCTCGGTCTTGCCGCCGACCGTGATGTCCATCAACCGATGTCCGTGGTGCAGGCCTTCCGAGAAATCGTGGGCGTTCAACAGAATCGCCACCGGGTCCTGCTTGTGCCCGTACACGATCCCGGGGATCTGGCCCTGCTTGCGGACGCGCGCCGCCGCCTTCGAACCGGTGTGCTCTCTGATCTGCGCTTCTAACAACAACGTCTTGTCCATAATCTCTTCACCCGAAAAAACGTGATTCAGACAGTCCTATCAGATCGAATCTCTCATGATCGCAATCCATGGCCCTACACGCCCTGGCTGAACAGGCTGCTGACCGATTCATCCCTGTGAATCCTCTTGATGGCTTCGCCCAGCATCGCGGCGGCGCTGAGAACCTTGATGCGGCTGACCTTCCGGGCCTCTTCCTTCAGCGGAATCGTGTCGGTCACCACGATTTCGTCGATCGGCGCCGCGGCGAGCCGGTCCAGCGCCGGCCCGGCAAAGACCCCATGCGTGGCCCCGACGAGGATCTTCTTGCACCCGCGACTCTTCACCAGGTCCGCGGCGCTGCACACGGTCCCTGCGGTCGCGATGATATCGTCGCACATCAGGACGTTGCGCCCTTCCACGTGGCCGATCAATTCGTCGGCCTGGACGCGATCGCCGCTGAATCGCCTCTTGTGGACGATGGCCAGGTCGCCCCCAAGGTGCGAGGCATACCGCGCGGCGGTCTTGATGTTGCCCACGTCCGGCGAAACGACCGTGAGGCTCTCGATCTTCTTGTCGCGGAAGTACCGGCTCAGCACCAGCTCTCCCGTCAGATGATCGACCGGGATATCGAAGAAGCCCTGCAACTGGTGCGCGTGCAGATCGATCCCGAGCACGCGGTCGGCCCCAGCGGTCGCGATCAGGTTGGCCACCAGCTTCGCGGTGATGGGCACCCGACCCTCATCCTTGCGATCCTGGCGGGCGTAGCCGAAATAGGGGACGACCGCCGTGATGCGCTTGGCGCTGGCGCGCCGCAGACAGTCCAGGTAGATCAGCAGCTCGACCAGGTGTTCGTCCACGGGATTGCACGTCGATTGCACGACGAAGCAGTCCCGGCCCCGGACGTCGTCCTCGATCCGGATCAGCTTCTCCCCATCCGGAAAGCGGCTGAGCTTGGCGCCCCCCACGGGGATGCCGAGGTACTTGCACACCGCTCCGGCCAGAGCCGGATTGCTCGTTCCCGAAAAGATCTTCAGGCTGTCGTTCAAAAACATCTTCTGTCGGCCTCTCGGCGTAGCTGTCGGGCAACCGGCGCGTCCGGCTACCCCTGTTTCGGCTTCTCTTTCAGTTCGTCGACGTTCTCCTGCGACACAACCATCCCGGCGCCGATATGCGCGCCCGGCTTAAGCGCCAGCGGGGCGATCAATACGGCGCCCGAGCCAATGTAGCAGCCATCCCCTACGGCCGTCCGGTTGATGGTCTGGCCGTCGAAATTGGCCGTGATCGATCCGGCGCCGATGTTGACGTTCCGTCCGATGACCGCATCGCCCAGATAGCTGTGATGTCGCGCTCGCACTCCATCGGCCAGGACGACATCCTTGACCTCGGTGAAGACCCCCAGAACGACGTCGTTCTCGATCACGGTTTCGTTGCGGAGAAAGGCGAAGGGGCCGATCCGGCAGTCGCGTCCGATTCGAACCGGGCCGTGAATATAGGTAAACGGCTCGATCACCGTATCCTGGCCGATCTGGGCCCGCGCGTCGATCCAGGTGTTGTCGGGGTCGACGATGGTCACGCCCTTCTCCATCAGCTCCTGCTGGACGCGGTGCTGCATGATCTTGCTGGCGACGCTGAGCTGGGCCCGGCTGTTGACGCCCATCGCCTCTTCGGGCCGCACCGCCGTGATGGCCACAACCTTGTGGCCGGTGGCGATCAGCACCGACAGAGCATCAGTCAGGTAGTACTCCTGCTTGACGTTGTCCGGCTTGACCTGCTCCAGCGCCGAAAACAGCGACTGGTTGTTGAACAGGTAGTAGCTCGGGTTCACCTCTCGGATCGCCTTCTGCGCCGGCGAGCAGTCGCTGTCCTCGACGATGCCCTGGATGTTCCCGTAGGCGTCCCGGACGATGCGCCCGTAGCCCGTGGGGTCGTCCAGGACCGCCGTGGCAAGCGTCGCCGCCGAGTGCTCGGCCTGGTGCTTGTCGATCAGCGTCTGGAGCGTCTTGGCGCGAATCAGCGGCCCGTCGCCGCACAGGACCAGCGTCTGGCCCCGGAAGTCCTTCAGATGCTCCTTGCAGCACTTGACGGCGTGGGCCGTGCCCTTCTGCTCGTCCTGAGGCACCCATACGATGTCCCACGCGTCGGCAAAACGCTCCTGAACCTGATCTGCGCCGAAGCCTACTACGACGTAAATCTTTTCTACACCGACACTTCGACACGCGTCGAGCACGTAGGCCAACATCGGCCGGCCGGTCACCTCGTGTAGCACCTTTGGCAACTGGGTGTTCATCCGACTGCTCACCCCGGCCGCCAGCAGTATCGCTACTCTCTCAGCCATACGCCCTCTTCAGATTGACCATTGATTATTGATGATTGATGATTGATAATTTACTCCATTGAAAGCACTTACGGTCAATCTCAACGCCCAATATTCAATAATCACTCATCAATTTCTATCATCTACCCGGCCAGGGCTCGAACCTGGAATATGGGTACCAAAAACCCATGTGTTGCCGATTACACCACCGGGTAATCGAACGGGTTATTGATAATCGATTATTGATCATTGAGATTGCCCAAAGGGAAACCTCGCCTGCGAATCATCAATAATCAATCATCAACAATCAATGCTTTGCGTTGTCACGGAGACCGCTTTGGAGCGGCCTGGTAAGGTCTTGCCGGAGGCTTGAGCCAGCCATGCCGTGATTCTGCTGACCCCGATGACCGTCTATCCGGTCCGAGTCTACCCCTTGCGACAAGACTACCGCAAACCGGCAACTATACCGGATCGCCACACCCAATGCAACTTTTTTCGCCTTTTTTCGCAGACGAAGCCGCGAACGTGTCTGTACAGATTTCACGGCAATCCCGATTCCGCGGTAGAGAGGCCCGTGTGGCAGCCTTCCGCCGCAGGCGGACCACAGGCGGATCGGGATGGCGGACTGCACCACTGCCTTTCGATACACAAGCCGAAATCGTGTCAGCCATCCCCAAGGCTGCGCCTTGAGGCTGCCACACCGTTGCCCTGATTCTTTTACACACACCAGCGAACCGAAGCGTTGACCGTTCCGGCGTCGCTTAAGTAGCTGTTGGTTCAGAGCTTCTGCACGTTGACCACGGCTTTTCGTCTGGCCCGGGTCCAGGTCTGGGTATCGGTCCAGCCGCAGGCGCGGGCGGTGGCGATCTTCAGAGCTTGCTCCAGGGCGGTGCGGGTCGGACGCTTTTGGGCCACGGCGGCCAGGAAGCCGGCCAGCAGGTAGTCGCCGCAGCCAACGGTTTCGATCACGCGGCCCCGGCCGGTGGCGCGGCCGCTCCAGGCCCCGCCTTTCGTGACGACCATCGCGCCCTTCTTGCCCCGGCTGATCAGAACGACCTCCACTTTCCCCAGCAGGCTCCGGCCGGCGGCGGCCAGCTTCGCGGTCGTGTCGGGTATCGGCGAGCCGAGCAGCTCGCTCAGCTCCTCCACGTTGGGTGCGATCAGCCAGGCCAGTTGCGCGTCGACGACCGCCTTGAGAGCCGGCCCGTGTGTATCGACCACCAGTCGCGCCCCGAGTTCGCGGCAGGCCCGCACGCATGCCAGGACCGGCTCGAGCAGAGGTCCCGCCGGCATCGCTCCGGCGAAGACGCAGATGTCGTCCCGCCCGACGAGCCGGCGCAGGTCGCAGCGCAGTCGCCGCAGCGACGAGGCGGAAGCCAGCTCGCTGGCCTTGCGAAGGTGCATCTCTCGACGGCCGCGCGTGTCCGCGACGGTGACGTTCAGTCTCGTGTGCCCTTCCGCGCACGTCATCCGGACCTGCACGCGCCCGCCCCATCCGGCTACGACGCTGCACATCTGCTCGTGGTCCTGGCCGCCCCACAGGCCGGCCGCCGTGCTCTCGCAGCCCATCCAGGCCAGCGCCGACGAGACGTTCAGCGCCTTGCCCGCCGGCCGGATCACCTGCTCGTTGATCTGGGCGTGAAGCCCCCAGTCGAGCCCACGCCCCCGGCAACTGACGTCCCACGCCGGCGACAGCCCAACCGTAATAATTCGACCGATACGATCCACATTCCACCTCACAACACGACCCCGTTCACAAGGCCGCTCCGGGCCTTCGTTCATTCTGACTCAAAGCCGCCGGCCTTGCAAGACCCTTGGCGTCCCCCGTCCGATGAGTCCTGCAATTCCTCACCAAGAACTAACCGGAGGCAAACGCTCGGTTAACACGAATTTCCGATATATATCCATAGAGAGCGGGCGAAATGCCCGATGGGGCAAGTCGGTGTATATCGGAAAGGACCAGGTGATTCGCGAAAACCGACCCATCTTCGTCATCAGCGATCTGCACATCGGGGACCGATCCCCGAAAGACAACCTCTGTCATGCCCAGCGAGAATCCCTGCTCGATTGCTTCCTCGACTACGTCACGGGGCAACAGGGCCAGCTCGTGATCGCGGGCGATTTGTTCGAGCTGCTGCGTTATCCCCTCGAGAGGATTCTCCGACAACGGCGTTCTCTCCTCGACCGTCTCGCGCAGATGGAAACGCTGTACATCCCGGGCAATCATGATGAGGCGGTCATTCGATGGATCGAGACGGATCGGGCGCCTCACGCGTTCTTCGAGCGGACGCGGCGCGCCTTCACCTGCCGGATCGGATCCAGGCGGTTCAAATTCATGCACGGTCACGAAGTCGACCCGCTGATCACGTCGAGTATCCAAAGTCTCGGGCGCATGATCGGCGCGCTGGCGTATCGGTTCGAATTCCGCCGGGGCGTCTGCTGTCTGTCGAACGAGCGTGTGACCGAAGTGCTGTTGGAAACGGGCGAACAGGTTCTGCAACTGCGGGACTGGATCGCGCGCGGCATGAGCCTCGCCATGCGAGATTGCTGTGACCTGATGCCGGGCGAGCCGGTCCGACGACTGAGCCGGCGGATTCGGACGCGGCGCATGTTGACACGGTACTACGCGGACCGAGCCGAAGGGCTTTACGACGTCGCCATCGTCGGGCATACGCACAAGGCCGGGGCCTTCGGCCAGTGGTACTTCAATTGCGGCTCCTGGACCGGAACGACCAACGACTTTCTGAGAATCTCGCCCGCCGGCGAGGTCACGGTCTTCAACTGGACTGGCAGAGGTCCCGAGCCGAACCACACCGTGGTGGCACACTGAATTCGGCGCCACCACGCCGAACGTCCGGATGGAGGAGCTACCTTATGGCCAGAATCGTCTATGGAGTCGCCGGGGAAGGATTCGGTCACAGCAGCCGATCACACCTGATCGGACAACACCTCATCGACGCCGGTCATGACGTCCTGTTCGTCGCGTCGGGCCGGGCGCTGTCCTATCTCCGGACGCACTTCGGCCCACGCGTCAGAGAGATCTTCGGCCTGCGCCTGATCTACCAGGACCGGACCCTCTCGGCCGCCAGAACTGCCGTCGCCAATCTGCGACGGTTCTGCGAGAGCGGCCACGTCAATCGCACGCTCTATCGCACCGTGCTGGAACCCTTCGAGCCCGACCTGGTCCTTTCCGACTTCGAGCCGTTCAGCGCCTGGTGGGCGTGGCGCGGCGGCATTCCGTTCATCAGCATCGACCACCAGCATCTGCTGTCGCTCTGCGAGATCCGACACGAGCCCGCACACCGACTGGCCCGGTTCAACGCGGAGATCGTAACGCGATGTCACTATATCGGGGGCGCCGCCTACATCATCCTGAACTTCTTCCGCGCGCCGGTCCGGAGCAACGCGGCGGTGGTGGCCCCTCCCGTGGTGCGTCCACTCGTGCAGCGCCAGACGCCAACGCAGGGCGACCATGTGCTCGTTTACACCACCGACGTATCATGGAAGGATCGGCCCTTGGCGGCTCTGCGCACCTTTCCCGGCCAGCCGTTCGTCATCTACGGCCTCGATGAGGACCGCCGGATCGGCAACTGCACGCTGAAGAAGACGTCCACGCGGGATTTCGTGAAGGACCTGGCAAGCAGCCGCGGCGTCATCGCCACCGCCGGGTTCTCACTGCTCAGTGAATGCCTGTTCTTGCGCAAGAAGATGTTGCTGCTTCCGATCCGCGGGCAGTACGAACAGGTCATCAACGCCTCCTATGCCCAGGAGCTGGGCGTGGGCCTGCATCGGGACCGGCTGGACCCCCCTGCACTGGCCGAGTTTCTGACCAGCCTCGACGCGCCGATGGCCGACCACGCGGACGTTCTCTGGCCGGATAATGAAGCGTTCTTCCGGATTCTCGAACGGACGATTCAAACCGTCTCGGCGCGATTCGACCTCAACGGCGCCCGCACCGCACAGCAGCGCCGTCGCCTCGCGCTGGCTTCGTCATCGCTCGCCGTGCAATGAGAAGACACGGCGGAGTCATCCGCGTTGTCCCGGGACTAATCCCACTTGTGGCGTCGGACGGCGGTGAGGATCTTCTGGGCGCACTTCAGGGCGGCCAGTCCTTCTTCGGCGCTGACTTCCGGCGTGAAGGACCGGTCCTTGACGGCGCGGAGGAACGCCTCCTGCTGGAGACGCACCGGCTCCTTGTCGTCGATCGGAAGCTGCTCGATGTGCAGCAGGTCCGGCCAGTTCACGCTGGTCCAGTCGAAGTCGCCCTTCTCGCGCTGCTGCTTGATCCACTCGACCACGTTCGTGTTCGGGGCCGTCTTGATGACGATCCCGCTCTTTTTGAGATAGTCGACGCTCAGGTAGGCCTGCCGCGAGAAGACGCGGACGCGACGCTCGGTCTTCAGCGCCAGGCGCGAGGCGGTGATGTTCGCGACGCACCCGTTGTCGAACGCGATCCGCGCGTTGCAGATGTCCTCGGCCCCTTCGATCACGCCGACGCCGACCGCGTCGACGCGCCGGATCTTGCTGGCGGCCAGCGACAGAATGATGTCGATATCGTGAATCATGATGTCCAGGACGACGCCGATGTCGGTCGAGCGGAACGGATAGGGGCTGACGCGGTGGGCCTCGATGAACTTCGGCTCGATGCTCAGCCGTTTCATCGCCTGGACGACGGGATTGCAGCGCTCCGAATGCCCGACCGCGACGACCGTGTCGAAGCGCCTCGCCAGAGAGACGATCTTGCGTCCTTCCCGCACGCTCGCCGCGAGAGGCTTCTCGATCAGGACCGGGATGCGCTGTTTCAGGAAGAGCTTGGCCAGTTGCAGATGGGTGACGGTCGGCGTCGCGACGGTCACGGCGTCCACCTTGCCGAGGAGGTCGGCGCAATTCGTGTAGGCGTCGCAGCCGTATTTCTCCGCCAGTTGCCCGGCTCGATTCGCGTCGGTGTCGACGACGCCTACCAGTTCGGTGTCCGGCAACTGGCTGTAGACCTTGGCGTGGATCGACCCCATCTTGCCGGCGCCGACGACGGCCGTACGTATTTTCGCTGTCTCGTCCATATGCGCCGATTCGCTATCTCCGTAGACTTTCCAGATACCGGCCGAAGCGATGCTCGCTGCTCCGCAGAATCGCGTCGACGATCAGCCGGACGTTCGCATCGAGCCCGTCTTCCTGGGCCAGCGCCCGGGCGGCCACCAGCAGCGGCGTTCCTTCGCGGTACAGACGCCGATACGCCTCGAAGATGCGCTCCTGCTGCTGCTCGTCCAGCCCCGCCCGCTGCAGCCCGCGCTTGTTGACGCCGCGAACGCACGACGGGTAATGCCCGCTGACCATCATATACGGCGGCGCATCATGCGTCAGGCCCGCCAGACCCGCCACGAAACACCACCGTCCCACCGTCACGAACTGGTGCATGCCGGCCACGCCGCTGACCCACGCTCCTTCCTCGATCTTGCCATGGCCTCCGACCTGCACGCTGTTGCTCAGGACGATGCGGTTCTCGATGGTGCAGTCGTGCCCGATGTGCGTCCCGACCATGATAAGGTTGTCGCTGCCGATCTGCGTGCTGGCGTCTTCGTACCGGCTCGGATGAATCGTGACGTTCTCGCGGATCACGTTGCGGTCCCCGATCATCAGCGTGCCGATCTTCGTGCCCGGATCGAAGCCGAGAACCTGCGGACAGCAGCCGATCACACAGTTCGGATAGAGGCGATTGCCCTGTCCGATCGTGACGCGATCGGCGATCACGACGTGCGCGTCGAGGACGGTGCCGGCGCCGATCGACACGCCGTCTCCCACCACGCACAGGGGCCCAATGACCACGTCTTCTGCAAGTTGCACGTTCTTCCCAACGACTGCCGTGGGGTGTATCTTCGCCATCTTGTCGGTTCCTGCCTCTCAGGGAGCTTGCACTTGGAACAAAGAATCGGGCGGCCGCCCTTCTACATTTTGTCGTCGTCCACGAGCATGAATTTGATCTCGGCCTCGGCGGCGACCGCGTCGCCGACCATGGCCACACAGCGGCAATGGGCCGTTCGTTTTCGCAGCCGAATCGTTTCGGCCGACAGGATCAACTGGTCGCCCGGCACGACCGCCTTGCGCAGTTTGACGCCGTCCATGCTCAGCAGCAGCGCCAACTGCCCGGTGTGCTCGAGTTTCTGGGCGAACAGAAGGCCCGAGACCTGCGCCATCGCCTCGACGATCAGCACGCCCGGCATGATCGGCGTCCCGGGAAAATGCCCCTGGAAGAAGATCTCGTTGAACGTCACGTTCTTGACGCCCCGGATCTTCGTGTCGCCCTCGATCTCGATGATCTTGTCCACGAGAAGGAACGGATAGCGATGGGGCAGGATCTTCTGGATCCGCCGGATGTCGAGAACCGCATCGGTCCCGAACTGCTCGATCCGGTCCTGCTGCTCGGCCTGCTCGTACAGCTTGCGCGCCAGTTGCTGGTTGAGCGCGTGGCCGCTCTTGTAGGCCACCACCCGACCCACGATCGGCCGGCCGACCAGCGCCAGGTCGCCGATCAGATCGACGATCTTGTGCCGGACGCACTCGTTCGGAAACCGATACGTGTTCTTGATCGGTCCGTCCGAATCGATGACCAGAAGGTCGCGCGGACTGATGTGCGTGCCGATCCCGCGGGCCTGAAACTGGCGGGCCTCCACTTCGAGCAGAAACGTGCGGGCCGGCGCCATGGTGGTTTCGAAGCTGTCCGGCGTGAGCCGATAGCTGTAGATCTGCCGGCCGATCCCCGTGTGACCGCTGTAGTCCAGATCGTACGTGATGTTGAGCCCGGGGTCCGAGTACGGCAGCGCGTAAATCGTGGCGTCTCCGGCGCTGACCGTGATGGGTTTCTTGACGACGAACTCGCGGCGCGGATTCTTCTGCTCGACGATCTCGGCGCGTTTGAGCGTCTGGAAGTAGTCGGCGCTGCTGCAATCCAGGGCCGGCAGCTCGGGTCCGTCGATCTCCACGAGAAGGTTGTCGATCTCCAGGGCGCTGATGGCGGCCATGCAATGCTCGACGGTCTCGACGCTGACCTCGCCCTTCTTGATGCTCGTGCGTCGGCTGCGCTCCGCAACGTTCGGGACGACGGCGGGAATGCGCACCGCGCCGGCGACGTCGGTCCGCACGAAGACCACGCCCGCGTCTTCCGGCGCCGGACGAAAGGTCACCCGCGCCTCCTCGCCCCCAAACAGGCCTTTTCCGGCCAGCTTCTCCTCACCCTTGATCGTCGTTTGCAGCTTCAAGTTTTTCTACCTTCGCCGTCAGGCACTTCATCTGTTGCGCGAGTTTGGGCAGACGGAACACGTGCGCGAGGATCCGGGTCGCCTCTTTCACATTGACCGCGGGCGACCAGGCGAGCCGCTCGCCGGCCGGTACATTGTTCATCACGCCGGACTGCGCCCCGACCATCGTGCCGGCCCCGATCTCGATATGGTCGGACAGGCCCACCTGTCCGGCCAGGACCACCCCGTCGCCCACCCGGCAACTGCCCGCTATGCCCACCTGCGCCGAGATCATGCAGCACTTGCCGATGACCACGTTGTGGGCGATCTGGACGAGATTGTCGATCTTCGTACCGGCCCCGATTATCGTATTGCCAAATTTCGCCCTGTCAACGCACGTGTTGGCACCGATCTCCACGAAGTCTTCGATCACCACGCCCCCGTTGTGCGGGACGAACCGCTGGCGGCCGTCGATGAAGGCGTATCCGAACCCCATCGAGCCGATGGTGCTGTGGCTCTGGACGATCACGTGGTCGCCGATGGTGCACTGATGGTAGACCGCCACGTGGCTGTCCAAGCGGCACTGAGCGCCGATCTTCGTCCCTTCGCCAATGGTGCAACCGGGACCGATCACCGTCCCGGGACCGATCTGGACGTGGTCGCCGATCACCACGTGCGGGCCGATGCTGACGTGGTCGCCCAGACGGACGTCGGCGCCGAGGCGCGCCGTCGCATCGACGCCCTCGACGGGCGGCGCCAGCCGGGGCGCGAAGCACTCCAGCGCCGCGATGAGGGCCGCGTTGACGTTCGGGACGACCAACTGCACCGCCGGCACGCCGTCGATCGGCTTGCCGACGATGACGGCGGCCGCGGCGCACTTCCTGGCCGCCGCTTCACGCCTCGCATCCGTCACGAAGGCCACATCGGCCGCACCGGCCGTCGCCAGCGGCTGAACCGACGACACCGTACGGTCCACGCCTCCCGGACCGCCGACCACGTCGGCACCCAGCCGCTTCGCCAACTCTGCTACTGTCAAGGCCATTCGAACCCCGCCAAATCCATCCACATCATAGAATGCGTCCGAGCCGCCTGCGGCTCACGGCTTGAGGTCTTTGAGCTTGTCCAGACGGGCGATCACCTCTTTGGTCAGATCGACGCAGCCGTCGGCATACAGAACCTTGTGCGTGCTGAAAGTCGCCATCAATTCCTCGCTCGAGATCGGAAACTCCGGATCGGTCCGTTCCAGCACGATGTCCAAGCCCTTTTCCTTGGCCACCGTTGCGACGATCTTCAGCGTCTCCTGGTACAGCTTCTCCATCCACTGCTTGTCTTCCGTCAGGCGCTGCTGCTTGAGAAACTCCTGCTGACTGTCCAGCTCGGCGCGGCCCTGCAGGACCGACTGCAACTGCTTGAGGTAATCGGCCGTGCCCGCCTTGAGCGTCTTCAGCTCCGCCTCGGCGGCCTCGATCGTCTTGGCCTTCGCCTCCAGCTCGGCGCGGACGCGATTCTGCCGGGCGATCGCCTGGGTGCGATACTGCCCCTGCTGCTGGCACTCGTTGAAGGCGGTGCGAATGCTGACCACGCCGATGCGCGAAGTGGACGCGGTCGCCGCCCCGGCGCGGCCGTACTCGAAGGTCGCCAGCACCGCCACGACGCTCAGCACCACGCCCATCAGGATCGTTCGTCGGTTCATGAAATCCCCTTTCCCTTGTTCGGTCGGCCGGCCCGTCGGTTCGGCACGACGTCTGGTTCCTGTTAGAACATGCCGGCGGCCGAGAAGCTGAAGACCTGCTCCTTGTCGCGGTCGTCCTCGCACACCGGGCTGGCAATCTCAAATCGCATCGGCACGTCGCCGAAGAGCTGGGGCACCATGATCTGGAGGCCCGTGCCGAGCGAGACACGATAGCGGCCGGTATCGATCGTCCCGCTGTCCACGAAGAACAGCAGGCCGAAGTTGTCGCTGATCACGGGCACCGTGACTTCGGCGCCGGCCAGGAAGATCCAGTCGCTGCCGATCGGGTCCTTGTACCGGGGCGACGCGACGTTCGTCTGGAGGCCGCGCGTGCTGACGCCGCGGTACTCGAAGCCGCGCAGCCCGTACGGCCCGGTGCCGCCCCCGTAGAACTTCTCGAACGGCGGCGCGTCGCCCACGATCGTCGCCGCCCGGATCTTGCCGGCCAGCACCGTCTTGTGTCCGAGCAGATTCTCGTGAATCGTGAAGTAGCGGACGTAGCTGCCTTCGAGGATGCCGAAGGTGTAGTCCCCGGCCACCTGCTCGTACTCGAAGTTGAGCACGTGGCCCCGGCTCGGGCGGTAGCGATCGTCCAGGGCCGTCTCGCCGAGTCCGAACCGCACGCCGAACAGCGCGGTGTCGCCCCGGACGTCCCGGATCTCCTGCGGCGCATCGAAGTCGAGATTCCCCACCCCGACGTTCTCGGCGCGGAACCCGATGCTCCGGCTCCAGCGCCCCTTCAACCGCTGCTCGAAGCCGAAGTAGCCTTTGAGGCGTTCCTCGTCGTAGCTTTCGCGGTAGCGCTCCCAGCTCCGGCCCAGGACGTCGAGCGTCACCGGCCTATCGCGCCAATACGGATCAACGAACTCGACGTAGTACTGGCTGTATTCGGTGCCCGGTTCGAGCGTCACGCTGAAGCTCTGGCCGGCCCCTTTGAAGTACTTCCAGGGGGTCAGCAGTCCGCTGGGGTCGTCGGGCCAGTCGGTGATGTCGAAATTCCGCTGCCGATAGATCAGGCGTCCGATGACGCCGCTGTCGCTGCTGACGCCGACGCCGGGCATGATCATGCCCGTGCTGCCCTCTTTGAGGTCGACGCGAACGTCCTTGCGGTCCGTGGCGCCGCTCTCCGGCGTCACCGGGCGGATCAGCACCTCCTCGGCCACCGCCGCCCGCTGGACGTATCGCTCCATCAGCCCGCCGCCTTCTTTGGGGGCGATCCGGCCGTTGTACCAGTTTCCCGGCGTGAAGTCATACTCGTCGAGCACCCGGCGAGCGACCTTGTCCTGCGTCTCCTCGTTTCCCGTCACGTCGATCCGGCCGATGCGAAACCGCCCCCCCTCGACGACGTCGAACGTCACACTGACCATGTTCTGCCCGGTCACCGGGCGGAACCGGGGTCGCTGACGAACCTCGGCGTCGATGTAGCCGATCTCGCGGTACAAGCGCGCGATTTCCCGGGCGTCGCGAACCGCCGTCGGCTTGAGGTAGACCTGGCCTTCGCGCAGCGTCATCGTCGTGCGCAGCTCGTCGCTGGTGAAATGCGTGTTGCCCGAAAGAACGATGTCGGCCACGCGATAAACCGGGCCCTCCTCGATGACGAACGTCACACGGACCCCGGTCCGGTCCTCGGTGAACTCCGTGTTGGCGGTGATCCTGTAATCGAGATGCCCGTGGTCGTAGTAGAACTCGCGAAGACGGTCCAGGTCCTCTTCCACCGCGTCTTCGGTGTAGTAGAAGGGCCAGAGCAACCATTTCCGCTCCGTCGTCTTGACGACCTTCTCCAGCGTTCCCGAGTCCATGACCTCGTTGCCGACAAAGCTGACCGACTCGATCTGAATCCGGGTTCCTTCGTCGATGCGGTACAGCAAATCGCCGCGCGACATCTGGTCGCGGTCGAGCGAGACGTTCACGAAGGCAAAGCCGATCTTGCGATAAACCTCTTCGATGGTCAAACGCCCGCCTTCGGCCAGAAACGCGTCCAGGGGATCGCCCAGCTCGAAACCGAGCCGCTGCCGGAGCACGTGGTCCTTGAATTTGCGGTTGCCCTCGAACTCGATCGACTTGATGATGTTGCCGCGATCCGGGACAGGTGCGTCGATCGTAGCGGAGGGGGTCTCCGCGTCTCCGGCGGGCGCCTCGGCCGACTCGGCGGCGCGCGCGCCGCTCGAAGCGGCCAACACCATCGATATGAGGAGAACGAAAATCGTGTCCTGCATCGGTTCTCTCGTGGACGGCGATCCCGACGGACCTCGGGACTCCGTCGCGAGGCCACGGGCTAAAACGGCACCGATTCCTGCTCGATCTGCGCCAGGTTCTCGAATCGCGTGCACTTGTCCCGAAACGTCAGTTCCACGGTCCCGGTCGGGCCGTTACGCTGCTTGGCGATAATGATCTCGGCCTTGTTGTTCGGCTCATAGTCCGGCTCGCCGCGATGGTAGTAGTCCTCGCGGTGCAGCAGCATCACCACGTCGGCGTCCTGCTCGATGCTGCCGCTCTCGCGCAGGTCGCTCATGCGCGGGCGATGTCCTTCCCGGCCCTCGGCCGCCCGGTTCAACTGGCTCAGGACCACCACCGGAACATCCAATTCCCGCGCCAGCGACTTCAGATAGCGCGAAATCGTCGAGATTTCCTGCTGGCGGGACTCCACCCGAGTGGTCCCCAGGTGCATCAACTGAAGATAGTCGATCATGACGCACCGGATTCCGTAGGCGCTCTTCAGCCGCCGCGTTTTGGCCCGGATCTCCAGAGGCGTCAGCGCCGAGGTGTCGTCGATGTAGATCGGCGCCTCCGAGATCGCCCCGCACGCCTCGACCAGCTTCTGATAGTGCTCCGTGTCCAGCATGCCCTTGCGAACCAACTGCGCGTCGACGCCGCTGTAACTGCACAGGAACCGCTCGGCAAGCTGCTGCCGGCCCATTTCCAGCGAGAAGATGGCCAGGGGCTGCTTGTCCAGGATGCCGATCCGCTCGGCGACGTTCAGCACCAGCGCCGTCTTGCCCATACTGGGCCGGGCGGCAATGATGACCATCTCTCCTTTTTGCAGTCCGCACGTCAGGTCGTCCAGCTCGTAGAAGCCCGTCGACAAGCCCGTGACGTGGCTGCCTTCGCGTTTCTCGATCAGCTCATAGGCCTTGGTCACGAGGTCCTTCAGCGCCACGGCGGCGTTGGTGATCCGCTTGTCCGTCACCGCGAAAATGCGACGCTCCGCCTCGTCGAGCTTCTCGGCCGCACTGCCCGACTCGTCGTAGGCGTCGTTGAGGATGTCGGTCGCGGCCGCGATGGTCTCGCGAAGCAGCATCTTTTCCTTGATCACGTCGGTATAGTACGCGACGTTGGCCGACGAGGGCACCGTCTCCATCACCCGGCGGAGGTAGTCCAGCCCGCCGACCGTCTCCAGTTGGCCGTTTCGTTCCAGCTCATCGCGGACCAGAAGCCCGTCGATCCCCTCGCCGCGATTCTTCTCGTACAGCGCCAGGATCGCATCGAAGATGACCTGATGCTCGCTGTGGTAGAACGCCGTGCGATCAATCTGCTCGATCACGTCCCCGATGCAGCGCGGATCGACGATCATCGAGCCGAGCACCGCCGCCTCCGCCGGCAGCGACTCCGGCATGCTGCGCAGCATCGCCATCTCCGCCGGCGTTCCCGCCGGGGCAGTTGCAGCGCGCGAGGCCCGTTTGTTCTCCTTCAGTGGCAAAGTCGGCCCTCCTTGTCGGCCGGCTGTCGATTCAAGACCAGACCCTCGCCTTCGGGCCAACTGGCAACCCGGGAAGGCGGGATAAACCGGCATTCTACCCGCCCCCCTACCCAGCGTCAAACACTGTTTCGGCCGCTTGAACTTGCGGTCCCTGCGGTGGAGCCGGGAGCGTTTGCCCTGAATGAGTGGGCCCACAAACACCGGCGCCGCAAGGGCTTCCGGCAGCGCGGGCCATGAATGGCGATCGGTCGGACCCCGTCAGTTCTTCAGCCACTGGTCGAGCCAGGTAATGACCGTCTCGTGCCACTGGATCGAGTTGTGGGGCTTGAGGACCCAGTGGCCCTCGTCGGGGAAGTGCAACAGCTTGCTCAGGATGCCCCGCCGTCACGCGGTCCGGGCCTTCTTGCCGCGTGTGAACGAAACGACTGTCTTGCCCCCCGCCTTCTGGCGTTTGCGGGCATCGGTGACGATGGCCCGCAGATCGTACCCGAACTGCTCGGCAATCTCTTTGCGGTTCTTTCGAATCTCGTCGATGATCGGGTCCTTAGCCACGAGAGCCTCCCATCAGTTCTTCCGGAGTGCATAGGACCGGACACTCGAAACCGCGCATCTGACAAACGGCTTCGATCGCCCGGACGATGGCAGCGTTGGCGATGTGCTTGCAGTTCCAGGTCAACAGGAAGTCCATGCCATGAACTGCCGCCACGGCAATGTGAAGCGCATCGGTGCCAGATCTCTTCGGGATGATCCTGCGCGCGACGAAAGTCTCGCCCAGTTCGAGGACATCGTCCGTGATGTCCAACAGGGCAAGAGCCTGCACGACACCCAACCGCTTTGCCGCGAGTTCTGCGTCGCCTCGCGCGACCTCGTCGCGTACGAACTGAGAAATGTAGAGATCGAATGCAGCCGATTGCGTCCGCCACCACTCGGAGGTGACCTGCTGATGCGCGGCAATCAACAGATCGCGACTGGGCACCGCGACCAGATAGCTTGGAATCGTTGATTCAACGTATACCTTGCGTTTCATACGAGTAATTATCGCTTTCCGTGCCCGGGGATGCAAGTCCTACAGCTTCAGCCACTGGTCGAGCCAGGCGAGGACCGTCTCGTGCCACTGGATCGAGTTGTGGGGCTTGAGGACCCAGTGGCCCTCGTCGGGGAAATACAACAGCTTGCTCGGGATGCCCCGCCGCTGGAGCGCGTTGAACGTGCCGAGGCCCTGCGTATCGACGACGCGGAAGTCCTGTGCGCCGTGGATGACCAGCATGGGCGTCTTCCAGTTCCCGACGAAGCGAAGGGGGTTGTGCTTCTCGAAGCCTTCGGGGTTGTCCCAGGGCGTGCCCATGTGGTCCCACTCGGGGAACCACAATTCCTCGGTGTCGAAGTAGGCCATGCGTTCGTCGAGGTTGCCGTCGTGGTTGACCAGGCAGCGGAAGCGATCCGGCCAGTTGCCGGCGATCCAGTTGACCATGTAGCCGCCGAAGGACCCGCCCAGGGCGCCAACGCGGTCGCCATCCATCCAGGGGTACTTCTCGACGGCGGCGGCCAGACCCTTCTGGAGGTCCACCAGCGGCTTGCCGCCCCAGTCGCCCCGGATCGAATCGCAGAAGGCCTGCCCATAGCCGGTGGAGCCGTGGAAATCGACCATGACCGCCGCGTATCCGGCGCCGGCGTACGCCTGCGGGTTCCAGCGGTAATGGAAGACGTTTCCGAACGAGCCTTGGGGCCCGCCATGGATCAGGAACGCCACAGGGTATTTGCGAGCGGGATCGAAGTCCACGGGCTTGACGACGTAGGCGTAGACCGTCTCGCCGTTCCAGCCGGCGAAGGTGAATTGTTCGAAGTCGCCCATCTTCGCGGCCGCGATCCGTTCACCGTTGACGTCAGTCAGCTTCCTGGCGCCCGTGCCGTCCGGCCGGACGCTGTACAGCTCGGCCGGCGACTGCATCGTGCTCAGGGCATAGACGATCCGCTCGCCGACGACACTCAACGCTTGAACGTGCCCGTCCCGGACGACGGTCTGCACGCGGCCGCTGGTGACGTCGATCGCAAAGAGCGAGTGCTGGCCGAGGTTCGCCGCCGATGCGTAGAGCGTGCGCCCGTCGGCGGAAAAACAGATCGAGGACGGGCTGCGGTCCCACTGCGGCGCGAGGACACGCTTGGACCCACTCGGCCAATCGTACAGCACGACCCGGAGCTGGTCGGACTCGTAGCCAGGCCGGCTCATCGCCAGATACGCCAGCGTCCGGCTGTCGGGCGAGAACACCGGCTGTGTGTCCCACGCCTGGTTCTCCTCCGTCAGGCACTTCGGCGCCGCCGAGCCGTCGACCGGACTGTAGTAGAGGTCGAAATCCGTCGACCACGCCTCCTCGCGGCCCGCGTCCTTGGCGCTGAAGACGACTCCTTCGCCGTCCGGGGTGAACGTCATCTCCTCGGGCCCGCCGAACGGGATCGAGGGCGTGTCGGCGTCCATGCCCGCCATGACATCAACCGCCGGGCCACCGTCGATGGCCTTGACAAACAGGTGCGATCGCCGGCCGTCGTTCCACCGGTCCCAGTGACGCACGAAGAGCCGTTCGTAGACGCGCCCCGTCGCCTTGCGCTGCTCGATGGCGTCGAGCCTGTCCTTGGTGGCCCGGGCCGTCGCGCCGTCGCGAAACACCTCCATCGTAAACGCGACGAACTTGCCGTCGGGCGAAGCAATCAGGTTGCCGACGTCGAGCGGCTCGTCCGTCACCTGCCGGGCTTCGCCGCCGTCGATAGCGATCCGCCAGACCTGGGAAGAACCGGATCGGCTCGAAAGAAACCATATGGTCCTGCTGTCGGGAGCCCAGCGCGGACTGGAATCGGTGTCGGGATGCGACGTGAGCCGGCGAAGGCTCGCGCCGTCGCTGGAGACCAGCCATAGATCGGTCCGCCCGCGGTTGGCCTCCAGGTCCGTCGTGCGCACGACGAACGCGATCCACTGCCCATCGGGCGATGCCTGCGGATCGGAGATGCGGTCCATGGCGAGCATGTCGTGGATCGAGAACGGGTGCGGCGTCGGCGCGCCTGTCACCGCCGCCGACAACACCAGAACGATGAGCGAGACGAAACAAATCCCGCGCGTCCTACAGGTCCGACGCCTGTTCTTGTGCATGATTGTCTCCTTCTTCGTCGAGTGAGGTTGCTCGCATGTGGGAATCGAACAGGGACGTCTCTTCGCCGGGGGACAGTCGGGCGGGGATGTCGAGCCAGAACGTCGAGCCGACGTCCACCTGGCTCTCCAGGCCGATCGTGCCGGCCAGCATCTGCGCCAGCTCCTTGCAGATCGCCAGGCCGAGGCCGCTGCCCGGCGTCTCCCGCGTCAGCGAGCCGTCCACCTGCCGGAACTTCTCGAAGATGGTCTCCCGGTCGGACTCCGCGATCCCGCAACCGGTGTCGGTCACCGCAATGCGCACCGTGTCGGCGTCGAGCATGTCGGCGCGAATCTCGATCGACCCCCGCGCCGGCGTGAACTTCACCGCGTTGCTCAGGAAGTTGTACAGCACCTGCTGCACTTTGCCCCCATCGGTCACGAGGATGGGCACATCAGGGGCCACCTGCGTTCGGACCTTGATCCTCTTCTTCTTGGCCAGCAGCGTGAATGCAGAGACCAGCGACTCGCAGAGCTGCGGCAGGGACACCGGCTCGATGTGCAGCTCCATCCGGCCGGCCTGCACCTTCGCCAGATCGAGCAGGTCGTTGATCATGGCCAGCAGGCTGTTGCCGCTGCTGATGATATTCTCGGCGTAGCGCTGTCCCTTGTCACGCCGCAGCAGCCCCGGCTTCTCACGCAGCACCTGCGCAAACCCGAGAATGGCGTTCAGCGGCGTGCGAAATTCGTGCGACATGTTCGCCAGAAACTCGCTCTTGAGTTTGTTGGCCTTGTACAGCTCGATGTTCCGCTGGCTCAGCTCGGCGATCTTCGCATCGAGCTGCCGGTTGGCCTGATGCAGGTTCTCCTGGGCGGCCTGGAGGTTGTCGAGCATGTGGTTGAACGCCTCGCTGAGCCGCTCGTACTCGTCCGCGGTCGCGATCGAGCTGCGGATGTCCAGATTGCCCTCGGCGACGTTGTTGGCCAGGGCGCGCAACTGCCGAATGGGACGCAGGATGACCCGCTGCGTGATCCAGTAGAACGCCACCATGGCGCCGGTGGCGCCGATCAGCCCCGCGATCACCGTCCAGACGCGATTGAGGAACACCGTCTTCCTCAGGTCGCTGCCGATCCCGCGCGCCCGGACGGCCGCAACACCCACAACCTCGTTCAACGCAAACGCGCCGGCCGACCCCTGGACGTTGTGACAGCTCACGCACGTTTCCGTCGCGCGGAACAAACGCACGTAATCGCTGCGCCACCGCCCGTCCACGCGATTCACTTCCAGACCATCGTCGCGGGTTTCATCGGCGATCAGTTCGTCGAACAGTCTCCGTTGCGCGTTGTTGAGGCGTTCGAGTCCCTCCTGGCCGGCGCGGCCGCGCAGAGGAATCCACAGCACGCCGGGTTCGTTCGGATCTCTCATCGCGCCCTGGCTATTCAGCTCCGGCCGCGCCATCCGCGACAGCTCGTCCAACTGGAAATGCGTTCGAAGAAGGACCGATTCGACGCGCATCTTGTTCGTATCGAGCAGAACCTTCTTGGTCAGTTGGCTCATCCAGATGTACGGCAGCAGCAGCGCGATGCTCAGGCTGAACAGCACGGCGGCCCCGAACATGATCCGACACTTCTCCGCCAGCGACAGAGGAGTCAGGTGCAGGAACCGGAGAACGCGTTGGAGACTCTTTCTCAGGTCGATACGCATCATTCTCTACTGACGATCGAAGAGTACGGGCGAATGATGATCCGCCCCTGCATTGGACCAGGGCCGGGACGTGCCCGGGCGCCCGGTCCACCTGGCTCGGCCGATTCCCACGATCGACGGCGCGATCGCGGATCAATTCTCCGGCTTGGGCTCCACTGCGTGCAGATGCTTCTGCGTGCGCAGGTTCAGCTCATCGAGCTGCTTGGGGTCCACCTCGCTGGGCGCATCGGTCATCAGACACTGGCCGCGTTGCGTCTTCGGGAACGCGATCACGTCGCGGATGTTCTCCGTGCCGGTCAGCAGCATGGTGAGCCGGTCCAGGCCGAAAGCGATGCCCCCGTGCGGCGGCGCGCCGTAGTCCAGCGCCTTGAGGAAGAAGCCGAACCGGTCCTCCGCCTGCTTCCGCGAGATGTTCAGCAGGTCGAAGACCTTCTGCTGCACCTCCGGCCGGTGGATACGGATGCTGCCTCCGCCGATCTCACTGCCATTGACCACGATGTCGTACGCCTGCGAACGGATGTGGGCCGGATCGGTTTCCAGCTTGCCCAGGTCCTCGGGCACCGGCGCGGTGAACGGATGGTGAAGCGAATCGTAGCGTTTCTCGTCGGCGTTCCACTCGAACAGCGGGAAATCCACCACCCACAAAAAGGCAAAGCTCTTCGGATCGTACAGCTTCAGGTCGCGGGCGATCCGGCAGCGCAGCGGCGCCAACGCCTTGTTGGCGATGGATTCCTGGTCGGCCACCAGCATCAGCACGTCCCCGTCCCTGGCGCCGAACCGCTGCACCAACTGCCGACCGAGATCGTCGCTGAAGAACTTGCCGATGCCTCCGATGAACGTCGGGGCGCCGTTTTCCATCTTGACCTTGAGCCACGCCAGCCCCTTGGCGCCGAAGTCGGTCACCAGGGCGGTCAGCGTCTTCTCGATGTCGCTGCGCGAGTAGAAATCGCCCGAAGGAGCGCACAAACCCTTCACCACTCCGCCGTTCTCGATGCACGAGGTGAAGACCTTGAACGTGGTCTGCCTGGCGAGGTCGGAGATGTCCTTGAGCTTCATGTCGAAGCGCACGTCGGGACGGTCGATTCCGTAGTCGGCCATCGCCTCCGAATACGGCATCCGCCGGATCGGCAGGGCCACCTCGACGCCGAGGACCTCCTTCCAGATGCGGGCGACCAGCTCCGAATGGATCGCGATCACGTCGTCGACGTCCACAAAGCTCATCTCGACGTCGATCTGCGTGAATTCCGCCTGGCGGTCGGCGCGCGGGTCCTCGTCGCGGAAGCAGCGGACGATCTGGAAGTACTTGTCGACGCCGCCGACCATCAGGATCTGCTTGAACAACTGCGGCGACTGCGGCAGCGCGTAGAAGGCGTTGCGCACGAGGCGGCTGGGCACGAGGAAATCGCGGGCGCCTTCCGGCGTGCTCTTGGCCAGCATCGGCGTCTCGATCTCCCAGAAACCCTTCTCGTCGAAGTAGCGGCGCGCCAGCGACGTGACGCGATGGCGGACGCGAAGCCGCTGCTGCACCTCGGGCCGGCGCAGATCGACGTATCGGTACATCAGCCGCGTCTCTTCGTTCGTCCGGCTCGCGTTGTCCAGCTCGAACGGAGGAGTCTTGGCCATGTTGAGGATTTCCAGACGGTCGACGACCACCTCGATCTGTCCGGTCGCCAGCTTCGGGTTCTCCAGTCCCTCGCCGCGCGGACGGACCGTGCCGGCCGCGCCGATCACCCATTCGCACCGCACCGTGCGAGCGAGCTGGTGCGCTTCGGGGCTGGCCTCCGGGTCGAACACGAGCTGTGTCAGCCCCTCCCGGTCCCGCACGTCGAAGAAGACCAGGTTGCCATGATCCCGATACGATTGGACCCAGCCGGTCACCACCACGCTCTTTCCGGCATCGGCCAGCCGAAGCTGGCCGCAATGATGCGTTCTCTTCAACATACCCAAAATCTCTCGGTGCTCGGTAATCCAGACAAGCCACGGGAACGGCCCGCAGGCAAGATGTAATCCGTAAGGATAGCAAAACTGGGGGGGCGTCGTCAAGAATCGCGTTGCCAGCAATCGTCTGTTTTGACCGAGGGGGCCGGACGGCGGGCACCGAGACCGGCGAATTCGTGGAAGCCGCCGGACGTTTGTAGGGGCGAATGATTATTCGCCCCTACCCCGATCCCTTTCAAGGCACAAGGAGGCTCTTTCCCCCACCGCTTCGAGACAGAGAATCGCGTCTCAGTTCGAGGACCGCGCGACGGTTATCCGGCGGGGCACCCGGAAGCGAAAAAGATGGGGCCTGTGTCTGCGAACAGACACAGGCCCCGAGGGATTCATTCTTCGCGATCGA
>CAZNSM010000056.1:0-13435 GCA_964575615.1 uncultured Pirellulales bacterium
TGCCGAACCGACACGCCGTGTGGTCCTCGCCGCCTTCGAACAGCTTCTTGTCGGCGATCATCTGGAGTATTTCCACCTCAAGCTTGTAGTGGTCGCCACGGAACATCGCCAGGTCGCGCTCCAGCTTGACGGGGTTGCCGATCTTGAGGGCATCGAGCTCCTGGGTCAGACGGAAGAACTCCGTGTTGTCGTTTCTCCACGCTTGCCACGCGGGAACGAACTCCTTCCACAGGGCTGCCTCCTCGGTGGTTTGTGGCAGCGGCTCATAGACCTTCCAGGCGGCCTCGTAGGTCTCTCGGGCTTTGGAGACAATCTCTTGCTGCCGCTGTCTCACCGCCTCGTCCAAGTCGGGATTCAGCAGCGTCCGCTGTGCATTCTTGATATCCATTCCTCCCAATTTGATGATTTGCAGGGATTGCACACTTGGCAGTCGGACGGTCCCCAATTCGGCGACCACCTCATCGCTGCAAGCCGAACTGTAGTACCCTGCAGAGCCCAAGATCATCGCGATGACAATCAACGATCCGAAACCCATCGCAATCTTTGTTCCCAGTCTCATGCTTCTGAACATCGTATTTCCTTTCACAGCCAAGAATGATTGATATGGTGCTGGAGCTGCCGCCTCAGACCAGGGTGTTCAAGTCAACCTACTGTGAGGGCTGGCCCGAAGTCGCTGACGGCGCTGCCAGCCAGAGTGCGGCTTTCTCTGCATTGTTCATCACGAAACCATAAATGCCTGGTTGATGGTTTCTCCCATGTCGTTTCAGACCAGAGGCCCAGGCGGACCCGGGGACCTGCCTGAGGTGTCGCGGTCTTCATCCGGCAACACGCATGCAGAACCTTCATGGTCATCGGTTGAACTCGTCAAGCTGGTCACGGACCTCCAGCGGAATTGTCTTGCCCCACGGCCTGGCTGCGGCGCATCCAGCCGTTTCCGGATGGGCGGGGACCCTATGATACATCTCGTCAGACCTGGCGAGGTTGGGCTGCTCCACCTCAGGCTTCCTGGCGCCGTGAAGCCCATGCTCAATGCTTGGACGCAGGTGATCACGATCCGTCCTGGGCTCGCCGGCGCGTGCCTTGTGAGAGCGGGCTCCACCTACCAGCGTCACCAATTGGGCAACCACTTCCTTCATGCTCTCGGCCTGAGCGCTCAATTCTTCCGACGCGCTGGCCGATTCCTCGGCGTTGGCAGCGTTCTGCTGCGTGACCTTGTCCATCTGCGAGACCGCCGTGTTGACCTGGTCGATCCCCTGCGCCTGCTCCTGGCTGGCAGCGGCAATCTCACCGACCAAATCGGTCGTTTTGCCTACACTCTGCACAATCTGCTCCAGGGCCTTGCCGACCTCGTTGGCGATATCTACCCCATTCTTCGAGTTCTTGACCGACTGTTCGATCATGCTGGCGGTGTTCTTGGCCGCTTCGGCGGACCGCATGGCGAGGTTCCGCACTTCTTCGGCGACCACGGCGAAGCCCTTGCCAGCCTCACCTGCTCGCGCCGCTTCGACCGCGGCGTTCAACGCCAGCAGATTCGTCTGGAAGGCGATCTCATCGATCACCTTGATGATCTTGGCGGTCTCATCGGAGCTCTTCTGGATCGCCTCGATCGCCACATTCATCCTGCTCATGGACTCGGCGCCGGTGGTGGCAGCCCTCTTGGCCTCAGCGGCCAACATGTTGGCTTGCTGCGCGTTATCGGCGTTCTGCTTCGTCATGGAAGACATCTCTTCCAGGCTGGAGCTGGTTTCTTCCAGACCCGCCGCCTGTTCGGTCGCCCCTTCGGCCAGAGACTGCGAGGCGGCCGAGACCTGTCCCGAGGCCGCCGCCACCTGCTCGGATCCTTCGCCCAACGCGGCAATGATGCGATTGACAGGCTTCGTGATCGACCGTGTGATCAGCAGGGCTACGGCGACCGTCGTGCCCATGGCAATCGCCAGAACCACTCCGATCATGAAGATGATCGCCTGGCGTGCCGCGAACGCTTCGGCCTTGTCAATCTCCGCGAGCAGGGCCCACGTCGTGTCGCCCACCTTGACCGGAGTGTAGGCACTGAGGACCGGATTCCCATTGTAGTCTGTGATGATCTTGGCATCCGTGCCGCCCGCCAGGGCCTCTCGCGCTGCTGCCGTGTCGCATCCGTTCTTCGCCACCGTACCCGCGAAGGATGCCTTGACCGAATGCCCTTGCGGATCCAGAAAGGAATCGCTCCTCATAACTTTGTCGGAACCGACAAGGTAGGTCTCGCCCGTCTGGCCCATGCCCGCTCGTTCCTGCATGACGTGGTTGATGGCATCGAGCGACAACTGCAGGGCGACCACGATCTCGACCGTGTCGTCGTTCACAACGGGTTGCGCGATGAAGGCAGCAGGCTCGCCGTTGCTCGGGGCATAGGGTTGGAAGTCGGCAAAGCCGTACTGTCGTGTCCGAAGAACGTGCTGTACGAGCCGACCGAGATTGGACGAACTGTACTTGCCGTTGACTAAATTGGTTTGATAGTCGCTCTCGCGGCAGACGGTGAAGAAGCAGTGACCATCCGGATTGACCAGGAACAGATCGTAGTATCCGTATTCCTTGACGTATCGGTTGTAGTAGTGATCGCCGTTGCTGTCTTTCGGGCAGAATGCCTCGGCGACATCCATCTCTGCCACCAATGCCCATCGGAGATCACCGACTTGAACGGGAGTATATGCCGACAGGACGGGATTGCCGCTGTAACCGGTAATCACATCGGTGCCGGTCTGTCCCTTGAGTGCTTTCTCTGCGGCTTGCGTCTGGACCTTTCCACTTGAGGGATCACGGAAGGAGGCCGCGACGCTGTGATGGGTGGGATCGCGATAGGAATCGCTTCGCATGAGATGGTCGGAACCAACGAGATAGGTTTCGCCGGTTTCCCCGAGTCCGGCGCGGCCTGCCATGATTTGATTGAGCCGGTCAATCGGCATCTGAAACATCGCGACACCGATCTGCCTGTCCCCATCGAAGATCGGCGAGGCGATGAAGCTGGCCGGCGCCTCGTAGGATGGCGTATACCGTTCGTAGTCCACGAGAATCACCGCGTCCCTCCGTCCAGCCTGATTTGCCTGCCGAAAGGCCTTTCCGAAGTTCGTCTGGGCGTAAGGGCCGTCGACGAGCGATGTGCCGAAATCCAGTTCCTTGAAGACGGAGTAAACGACATCGCCGGTCTCGCTATCGACCAAGAAGATGTCGTAGTAGCCAAACTTCTGCAGGTACGTGCGGACCAACGGATGCACTTTTGCGTGCAGTCGGCTGAAACCGGATTGGTCCGCGGCCCGATCCATTGCTTCTTTGGAGCCGAGGGGATTGGGATTGGCCTGGATGTAGTAGTACTGGGCGGCGACGGAATCGTCATCCAGTTGATTGAGAAACTGTGTGGGGCTCGCCGAGCAGCCGTTTTCCGTCTGATACTTCCGGTCAAACTGAGAGGAATAATAGGTGCTCAGTTCAGAGGTCATTTGCTCGATGTCCTGCTTGGTGAGGTTGTTTTCCTCACGCACCTTCGGGAAGAGCTGTTTGAACTGGCTCATGGCATCCACGATCATCTGGTCTTCAGAGAAGGTCAGTATCTGGCTCTCAATCGACTGGAAATACCGTTCGACCTCATGTTTCCGGGCTTCACACAGAGCCGACAGCTTGGATAGCGATTCGGAACGAATGGCTTCGACATTCCCGACGAGAACCGCCATGTCGTCCTGACGCTCCTGGAAGAATGCGTCGATTTGCCCCTTCTTGACATCTCGCATCGCCACGAGCTTCTCGTAGCTCTGTTTCTCGATGGCTTTGCCCGCTTTGCGGAGAGCCAGCAGGCCAATGACCGATGCCGGCAGAACGCCGACGGCCAGAAACGCCGTGAGCAGCTTCGTTGAAAGTCTCATCGAATGCATTGGACTTGCCTTTCAGATTCGTGTCGGCACTGGGCGAAGCTCATCTAGAATTCCTTGGCCAAACCCACGCCCGCCACAACCGTAGTCTCGTCGTCGGCGACGTCGCGGATGTCGCCGCCCAACAGGGTGATACAGGTGATCCGTGGCGTTACAGAGATCCCCGCGATCTCGAAGGGGAATCCGGCCGTGAGCGCCAGGTCGTTCAGTTCACCACCTTCCACTCCCCAATACGCCTCGTTGTAGCTGCTGCTGCCCCAGCCCAGGCTCGCCGCAAGATCGATCCCAAAGGGCAAGTCCCCCAACTTCTCGGTGTTATGATGGACGGACAATGCCGCATATGCACCGTCCACGGTGTCTACGTCGTGATAGACGGTGAGAGACGGATTGGCTGGTACATCCAAGCTGAGGCCCCAATAGAGTTCCGTGGTGTCGCCAAGGCTGGGGAAATAGTAGTAGATAGCACCCAGGGAGAGCCCGACGACCTCGTTGATCTGCATGGAGTAGCCGGCGTACCAGTCATGTTCGATGAATTCGCCGCTCTCCCCGTTGTCGTTGGTCAGGTCCAGGCTGCCCCAGTACCCGACGGTAACGTCGCCCCATGTCGCGCTGACACCGGGCTGGAATACCCAGTCGTCAGTGATGTTCTGGCCTCGCCACACATACTTGCTGAGGAAGTCGGCGGTGACCGTCACCTGAAACGCCGCATCGCTCTCCTGTGCCATTCCACACCGTCCGTAGGACAGCACCAGAACCGCAAGAGCGCCGAGGACACCTTGTCTTCGCGTTGGCTTGTCCATGTTTTCACTCCTTACTATCCGTCGATTGGCCTGGGGTCGTGCGACGATACCGGCGGCCAGATTCCCTATTGAATCGTCACATACAGCCCGTCGCATGGGCATCCCCTTGGTCGTCCCCGACGCGCCCCGCCGCCGCGATCCGGTACACGCCGAGTCCGGATGACGCTGCACAGGCACCCGGGATAACGGATCACAACAGATTGTTCTCGCCGCAGCGCGAGGCCAGCCCGTTAAGATCGTTCCCGCCCAACACGCGGTCGATATCCAGCAAGATCTTCACGGATTCGCCGATCTTGCCCATGCCCAGGATGAAGTCCGTGTCCACCGATGTACCGAATTGCGGGGCCTCCTCGATAGCTTCGCCGGCGATGTCCAGGACCTCCTGAACGCGATCCACCACGATGCCGGTGTTGAGCTTTCGGCCAGCGTGGGAGATCTCCACGACGATGATACAGGTCTGGTCCGTGACCTGTGCGACGTCCATGCCAAACTTGGTGCGCAGATCGACCACGGGGATCACCTGACCGCGGAGGTTGATGACGCCCTTGACATGCGGGGGCGTCTGGGGCACGGCGGTCACATTGATGTAGCCGATGATCTCGCGCACCTTGAGGATTTCCAGGCCATACTCCTCGTTTGCCAAGGCGAAGGTGAGGTACTTGCCTTCCTTGTCTACGGTCGCTCGGTTGAATCCTTCGATCTGGGTCTGTGCCATGACGGAATCTCCTGACAGGAGCGGTCTTCCAAGTGGGACCGCTCGGCTTCTTCAGTCCAGAGGCGTGGCCGGGGCCGTGCAGGCCCGTCTTCCTTGGGCACGGACGACGCGTCTTCTCGCACGGCCCCGACGCACCCGAGACTGAAGTGAAAGGTTTCGCACATCTTCCTTATCTTGGGCCGGTGTTGCTGGGGGCACCACTTGCTGGCATTACAAAGAGCCGGCCACCAGACTCACCAGCAGAGATGGGTGATTCACACCCGTCTTGTCGTCATCACCCCATTGCCGATAGAGAGAATCGTCTCACTGGACAGGCGACCTTATTACGGGTGTCTTTGCCGAGGCCAGTTTTTTCTTTGTAGAGACACAGATGGGCTGGGCCAGTCCAAGATATCTTTGTCGTGGTAGGTGCTATGCTGGGGCAGGGGAGTTGGATAGCAGGCGGGAGTTCGAAAGGGGGGAATGGATTCACGGTCTGGCCATCCGGCAGTGACCGCGCCCTGACAGCAAATACTCCTGGGATCGCGGACCACTGGAGGGATGCATTGCTCGCGGCAGAGTGATACGACCTGATGAAGTCAGGATTGATTTGCTCTGTGGAGCAGCAGTATCAATTCGCTGGACGACTCGACACCCATCTTCTGACGTATGACAGACAAATGCCAGTCCACCGTCTTGCGACTGAGACCAAGCTCACGAGCAATGAGCTTCGGCTGTTTGCCTGCCTTCACGCGATCCAGAACCTCCCTTTCTCTGGACGTCAAGAGGCCAAGCTTCGAGCGGATACCCTCTGCCACTACCTCCTTCTGCCGCAGACGGGTGCTCTCCTTGATGGCGTCATACACTTTGTCCAGGAGATGCTGTCCCCCCGCAGGCTTTTCCACGAAATCCAGCGCGCCCTTCTTGAGGGTCTCCACAGCCATCGCAACATCCCCATGCCCTGTCAAGAAGAGAATGGACAGTTTGCTGCCCCGTCGGTTCAGCTCGTCCTGCAGTTTCAGACCGCTCATGCCGGGCATGCGCACGTCGAGCAACAGGCACCCACACCATTCTTCGTTGTAAGAGCCGAGAAATTCCTCGGCCGAGGAAAACGCTCGTGTCTCCAGCCCGACACTCTCCACAAGGTCCCGCAGACCCTCTCGAGCGGCGGCGTCATCCTCAACGATGAACACCGATATCTCTGTCGTCTCCATAGCCAACCTCCTGGACCCCCTGAAACCGGTGAGACGCATGCGTCTGGCACCAGGTCTTTATCGGGCAGACCGGGTCATCTTCTTGCGTTTTTCCGTATTCTGTCGGAAGGCATGCAAGCCTGCCCTCTCATGCAGTCTCCGGCTGGGCCACAGGGAGTGCAAGGACGAACGTACTGCCACAATCGGCGTTCCGCTTTGCCTCCAGCGTTCCGTTGTGCATCTCGACAATGGTGCGACTGATCGACAAGCCGACACCGAGTCCATTGGTTTTGGTGGTGAAGAACGGCTCGAACATGCGATTGGCGTCGCCCTTCGGAAGCCCCATCCCTGTGTCGCAGACTTCGATCTGAACCTGCCCGTGCCTATCTGCGCTGGTCCGGACAGTCAATAGATGTGGCCTCTGTTCCACCGTACTCATTGCCTCTATGGCATTGCGGGCAAGATTCAACACCACTTGTTCCATTTGAGTTGTGTCGGCCCAGATGCCTGGCAGCCCCTCAGCGAGTTCCAGCTTGATGCCCACTGCCCTTCGTCGCACCTCCCATGAAATCAGGTCAATTACGTCCTTGACAACTTTGTTCATATCCACGGAAGCGAATCGCGGGGGACGCCGCTGGGCAAGAGCGCGGATTCGCCCCAATATGTTCCCCGCCCGCTTCGCTTGGTCCACGATCTTCTCGAGGCTCCGTGTAATCCCATCCATGTCCGCTCCGCCCGATGTGACTCGTCGAGCACCCGCACTTGCATGGTTGAGAATGGCAGACAGCGGCTGACTCAGTTCGTGAGCAAGGCCGGAGGCCATTTCCCCCAGCGTGGTCAGGCGAGATACATGAAGCAGTTCCGCCTGTCGTTCCTGGGCCTGCTGTTCTGCGTGTTTGCGATCCGCGATATCCCACGCCAAATCGGCCAGGCTGGATACGATTTCAACATCTCCCTCGGTGTAGTCCTTTGGTTTGTTCCCCACGCCAAGAACAGAGACGATCCGGTCGCCGCGAAGCACGGGCACAACCAGCTCACGAACAACAGGCGCATGGCCTGGCGGCATCCCCTTGCGGTGGGGCAGGGAGGCATAGTCGTTGTGAATGACCGGCCGGCGTTCCCGAATGCAGTCTACCCAGACACCCGCCTCCGATACACTGTAATGGCGCCCCTTGCCCTCCGCCGTGCACATGTCACGAAGCGTTCGGGTCGACCACATTTGGAGCGACAGGGTCCGTTGGTCCGCTTCAAGGAAATGATAGAAACCAATCTGGCTGTCCGTGAGGATCTCCAGCTCATCCAGGGTTGCCTGGAGCAATTCGTCCAACGAGTGTGTGGCAGCGAAGTGGAGCAGGTGCAAGCGAGCGTTTCTGATGTTCTCCACCCGTTTGCGCTCGGTGATATCCACGACCATCGAACGGCTCTCCATGATCTGTCCCTGCGCGTCTCGGACGGCATCCACTGTGAGGCTGATCCATACGCGATTGCCGTCCGCCTTCTGCATCTCCAGTTCCTCATCACGCACCACATCACCCCTCTGGAAGCGTCTCAGGACCTGCTTTGCCTTCTCCTTCCCATGTATCGTGTCGGCGTAGAGTCCCGTCACCGGCCGCCCAACCAGTTCCTCCACCGGATATCCGAGCAGCTCTCCGGCACGCCGGTTGCACCTGTGGATAAGACCGTCCACGCCAATGGAGAAATAGGCATTCGGTGCGTTCTCGTAAAGGTCTCGGAACCGTGCTTCGCTCTCCCGCAACGCCTCCTCGGCCTGTGCGCGGTCGGTGATATCCAGAAAAGCACCCACAATACCCGCCGGTTGACCGGTCTCGTCGCGAAACACGTCCTTGGCGTAGATTACCGGGCGCACGACTCCGTTCTTGTCCCGCACTTTGAATTCATAGGTCTGCCGGGTTGGGTTGGCCACCAACTCCAGATCCTTGCGATGGTATTCCCTCGCGTGTTCCTCAGGCCAGAGTTCGTAGACGGTCCTTCCTTTCATCTCTTCGGCTGTCACACCCATGATCTCGGTGAACGCACGGTTGCAGCCAAGGTACCTACCCTCGTGGTCCTTGTAGAACACGGGCGTGGGTATGGCAGACAACAGAGCCTCGTTGAACAGCAGCAGCCGCTCACGCTGTTTGTGGACGCTGATCAATTCGGTCTCGGCCCGCTTGCGTTCGGTGACGTCACGCACCAAGGCCAGGTTATAGCTGCGGCCCTCATACTCGAAATAGTTGGCGTTGATCTCAACGGGAAAGGTGTGGCCGTCCTTAGCCCGATGGCGACTTTCAAAGGTCAGGGATCGGTGTGTCTTGAGGTCATTCCAATGATCGTGCCAGCGTTCCATCGGGAAGTCAGGGTCGATATCCGCGACAGCCATGGCGAGCAGTTCCTCGCGGGTGTAACCCAGAACACGACAAGACTCCTCGTTGATAAAATGAAAGCGCGCGTTTTCGTCTATGAGAAGAGCTGCCTCGCGCACATTGTTCAGGGCGAAACTCAGCAGGGCAACAGTCTGTTCAGCCTGCTTGTGCCTGGTGATATCTCGGTTGCTGCCGCGTATTCCCAGATACTCCCCTCGCTCGTCAAAAACCGGCTGGCAGACATGACCAATGTGGCGCACGCTTCCATCCGCGAGGACAATCCGATACTCCATCTCTCCCGGCGTCCGTCTATCCATGACGTGCGAGCAATGGAGCAGAAAGCGTTCCCGGTCTTCCGGGTGAACCAGCCGATTCAACAGATCCGGATCGCGCGTGAAGTCATCCGCCGTGTGCCCGGTTATGCGGCGGCACGACGGAGAACTGTACAAGAACCGGCCGTCGGCGCCTTTCCAGAATTCCCAATCGTGGGTGTTGTCAGCAACGATACGATAACGGCCTTCGCTCCGGCGCAGTTCCTCCTCCGCCCGCTTCCGATCGGTGATGTCGTTGAACATTCCAAAGGAGCCCACGAAGCGGTGCTCATCATCAAAAACGGGTGTAGCCGACACAAGAGTCCATACAGTCCGCCCGTCTTTGCGGCGGAACCGCCGTTCGTAGTTCTCCGACACTCCAGCGCGGCGGTTTTGCATCTTCTGCAGGTGATCGGGTCTATCCTCTTCATACATGAAGTCGGTCAGAGTCCGGCCTATTGTCTCTTCGTAGGAAACGCCCAGCATTTCCGCCATGCGGGCGTTGGCGAAAGTCGTCCGGGTGTCTGGTCCGAGTACCCAGATTCCCTCTGTTGCCGTATCCACGATGGTGCGGTACCTCTCTTCGCTCCGTCGCAACGCCTCCGCCGCCTGTTTACGCTCCGTGATGTCTTGCACGATGCCGAACAGACGGCGGGGCCGTCCCGATTCTTCTCTCGCTGAAATGCACCGGCCGTGAACGAATCGCACGTCTCCGGCAGGACGAACCACGCGGTACTCCAGGTCAAGGTTCCGGCTGCCCTTAATCGCCTCCGCCACGGCATGGGCAACCATCTCCCTGTCGGCTGGATGGATCAGATCGAGAAACCGACTGACACTGAGACGGCGTTCCTCGGGCGCGACTCCGAAGATGCGGAGGGTCTCGTCGGAGCCCGTGATGCAGTCCGCGTCGAGGTCGTGGTCCCAGTGGCCGAGGTGCGCGATGCGCTGGGCCTCTTCCAGCTTGCGCTCACTCTCGCGAAGCTCCCCCTCCATCCGCTTGCGCTCGGTGATGTCAGTGAACGCCGCCTGAACGGCGTGTTTGCCACCATACTCGATTGGCCTGACATACGCCTCCAGCCAGCAGGTGTTTCCATCCTTTCGAATTCCCCTGAACTCGTAGTGTTCTGGCGCCGGCCTTCCCGCAAGCCTGTCCCGATACCGACCCCACACAAGCTCACGATCCTCGGGATGGACGAATGCTTGAACCTGCTGGCGCGTGGCGGTCTTCATCTCGTCAATGCTGTAGCCGGTGAGGTCAGCCATCGCTTCATTGGCAAGGACGATCCGCCCATCCTGAACGATCAGGAGACCCTGCGGCAAACTTGCGATCAGGGATCGATACATGTCGTCAGTCTGGCCATGCTCGGCCTCGCGCCGTTCAAACCTGGCCAACCTCGAACGGAGCGAGCGAATCTCTTCTATCTGTGCTCGGTTCGGCTTGCCTGCGTCCTTGGGTCTCGCGTTCTCTGTCATAGGCCGCTCCATTCAGAACTGGCGTCTATCGCGCACGGGACGGGATGCAGATTGACGTGAGTCGGCGCACCTCAAGAAACGGGCCGCGACCCACAAAACGCAGCAACTCCTTTTACCCGCGACTAGGATACCGCAGCAACAATAGGGTGTTTCTACGACCATTCTTGTGGCTGGAAATCAGCATGTGTGGGGAAATCACGCTGTTCAGACCGGACATACGATGACCTGCCCGGCCACACGGATACCCGCAGAGGGCCTTGAATGGTGCACCTTGTGCTCGGCCCGTACGAACCTCGACAGGTGGTTAGGAACCCATCCACGGGTGCTGTCAAGTTGCCACTATCAGACTTCCGTGAGACGATGTCAAGACTCTCGCGACAAGAAACTGGTGGTTCTGACCGGCCCCCGGCTTATGTGCCCGTTGTGAGTAAGAGGGTTGTCAACTGTTTCTGTCCTGTGTGGCGAAGACGCGGGCCCCGCCGAAGCCGGAGCCACAGCCAAATGGGCGGCGGCAAAGGCTGCCGGCATCTGGGGAGGCCCAAGGAACTATGCGGCCGACGGCAATTGTACTGCCGACGACAGGTTTCCACCAGCATCTGGGCCTCCGTCGGATGCGCAAACTTCTCGGCGTTGAACAGCTCATCCCGGACCGGACAACACCACGCTACAGTCCCACACGTGCTCGCTGAAAATGCCGGTTATGTTCGCTCCGCACCCACCCCGCCCATCCCCCAGATACACCACCTCGGACGCCTGCCCTAACCCGCAGCGACAAGCCGCCAACCACATGTGCCAGCCGAACTCTCCGAGGGGGCAGAACCGTCTCGCATCGTGTCTCTGCTGACGCTGATGCTCATCCTGCCAGTAGAGACAGCCGGTCTTGGCCTCATGCCTGCCCTGGGCCTCGTAGCCCATGGTGCCGTCGACGCGGACATCCAGGCGCTCCGGCTGCTGAAGCAACACATGTTGACCTGGAAGGATACCCGCGGATAGAATACATGGGCGATCCTAACCGATTGACGTTGTCGGATTGCCTAAGGAGGTCACATGAGACAAGGCAAGATCTTGATCATCGACGACGATCCGGACATCACGGAGGCCATGAGGACCGTTCTGGAGAATAGGGGCCATAAGGTCCGCCGTGCGCTCGATGGCGACGAGGGCATGGCGCGGCTTCGGGAGGACCGGCCGGACCTGATCATTCTCGATGTGATGATACAGAAGACAGGGCTGGATTTTAAGCCCGCTTCCGGTGATGACGCATGGCTTCCTGTCGACGAGTTCCTCGACAAGCCGATCAAGCCAGATCTGCTTCTGGCAAGAGTCGATGATCTTCTGGGTAAGTCCTGACTCGCATGGAGAACCTGCTCAAGACCACCAGTCTGACTCAGCGGGCGTACTGGCTCATTGAGTTGCGATGGGTGGCGATAGGCGCCTTGGCCATCGCCACTACAATGGCCAGCCAGTTCATGGGGGTTTCCCTTCCCACGGTATCGCTCTACACGATAGCCGGAGTGCTGCTGGCGTACAACTTCATCTTGTATGATCTCTTGAAGTACTGGACGTGGGGAGAAAGAAGACCGTCCGAGACACGAATACGAAGGGTTCTCACCCTCCAGATCTGCGCCGATCTGTTCATCCTCACCACGATCCTGCACTTCTCCGGAGGTATCGAGAACCCCTTCTCATCGTTTTTTGCCTTCCACATGATCGTCGGCAGCATTCTGTGCTCGAAACGGCAGAGCTATCTCCAGGCGACGTTGGCCGTAATCCTCTTCGGGGGATTGATCACACTCGAGGGGATCGGGAAACTCCATCACTATGCCTTGGACGGATTCGCAGGGCACGGGCTGTACCAGAACTGGACGTACGTCTTTGGAGTGCTCTTTGTATTCGCTGTGACGCTGTACCTGCTCGTCTACATGACCACTTCGATCAGTGAACAACTCCGCAGGCAGCAGATCAGCTATGAGGCGGCGAATGCGCAGCTCGAAGGAAAAGACAGACTTAAGGACGAGTACGTGCTCCGCCTGACCCACGACATCAAGGGGCACCTTGCCGCCGTGCAGAGTTGCCTCGACATCGTCTTCAACGAAATGGTCGGAACCCTCAACGAGAAACAGAAAGACCTCGTCGAGAGGGCCCATCGCCGGGCGGGCAAGTGTATGGCGTTCATCACGTCCCTGCTGAAGCTGACCCGCATGAAACTTACCGGACGACTGGAGATGGAGCGGTTTTCGCTGCGCAACTGCATCTTCAACTCACTCGGGTCGGTCCAGAACAGCGCGCAAGGGAAGGGTATCACCATCAAGCACCAAATCGATCCGACCGTCGACGAGGTCTTCGGTGAAGCCGTTCTGATCGAAGAGACGGTTACCAACATGCTGTTTAATGCCGTCAAGTACACCCCGGAAGGTGGACACGTAGGTCTGGAGGTGAACCGTGATGCGACAGCCGTACAACTGAGCATCACCGATACCGGAATCGGCGTGCCCGAGGGAGATCTGGCGAAGATCTTTGAAGAGTTCTACCGAGCGGACAATGCACGCGCGATCGAACGAGATGGAACGGGGTTGGGGCTGGCCTTCGCCCGGCAGGTGGTCGAACGACACGGGGGACGAATCTGGGCGCAGAACAACCCGGAGGGTGGCGCAACCTTCACCTTCGTTCTTCCCGATGCCACGGCTCAATCCTGATGTCCT
>CAZNSM010000056.1:13535-28303 GCA_964575615.1 uncultured Pirellulales bacterium
CTTATTAGACACGTGAACCGAATTCTCCGGCTCAACACGGATCCGAAGGCCGCCTTGGTTGGGGTCGGCAACCTGGGATCGGCGCTTCTGGCGTTTCCCGGGTTTCGCAAGTACGGGCTGGAGATCGCGGCGGCTTTCGATATCGACAAGCGCAAGATCGGCCGGCGAAAGTCGGGCCTTCTGATCGAGGACGTGGCCGCACTGCATACGGTCGGCAAGCGAGGCATTCATCTCGGCATCGTGGCGGTTCCCGAGATCATCTCTCAGGATATCGTCGACACGCTGGCGCAAGCCGGCATCAAGGGCATACTGAATTTCTCCCCGCGCTATGTGATCGTCCCGCGGGGAGTGAAGGTCATCACGATTGATATCGCCATGGATTTGGCTCGTCTGCCGTACTATGTGCCGGCGGTTGAGCGGTCGGACAGTGCGTAGTTTCTTTGTAGAGCCCTGATAGCTCTGGTGTCAACACGCGGGAATGCCTGCTGTCGCAGTGGGCGAGAGCAGTTCCGCCTGACATGTGAGACGAATAACGGGTGAACAATGGAAACGGCCTTCATCAGCAAACTCAGACCACTCTGGGACGCGCTCGCTCAGACCATGGATGTATACGCTCCGCGGAAGATCGCCGAGCACTATGTGTACAGCCGGTACGATCCGAGCGACTTGCTGGACCCCGATTGGAACGAGATCCGAGCGTGTAACCCACCGAAGGACTTCCTGTTTCCCCCGCGCGAACTGGCCTCCGTCCTTGCCCAGCCGTCTGAACCTGTGGACATCAGACCGTTCGCCGTGCTTGGGCTGAAAGCGTGCGATCTGCGGTCCATGGAGATTCTGGACCGGGTCTTCAGAGAAGAAGGGATGGAAGATCCGTCCTACGCCGCCCGGCGACAGGCGATGTTCACCATCGCCTCGGACTGCTCCTCCGCGGGCGAGAGTTGCTTCTGCAACGTCCTCGGGGGCAGGCCCTATCCGGAGAACGGGTTCGACCTGAGCGTTTCTCCGGTTGCCGACGGCTATGTCCTTCAGGGGGGTTCCCCGCGGGGCAAGAGCTTTCTGTTCGCGCACGCGAAGATGTTCGGCGACGTCCCCGATGCGCTTCTGGACGAGCGGACAAGGCGCCGCGAGGAGGTGGTGGAACGATTGGCGCAGGCCCACGCGGACGTGCCAGTGGGTGTACCCCTCAAGGACTTGGTGGAGCGGGGCTACGACTCGGAGATCTTCGACGAAGAGGCGCGAACGTGCGTCGAGTGCCAGGCCTGCACGCGAGTTTGCCCGACGTGCCATTGTTTCTATCTCTACGACACGAAGCAGCAGGATTACTTCGCCAAGATGAAGATGTGGGATAGTTGCATGCGGATCGGCTATGCCGGGGTCGCGGGGGGTGCGAACCCGCGCAAAATGCTCGGCGATCGGCTCCGACACCGGTACATGCACAAGTTCGTGTGGTTCTTCGACCGGTACGGGATCGAGATGTGCGTCGGTTGCGGCCGATGCATCGATGCCGAGACCGGCGACGTCGATATGCGCAGAATCCTCTGCCGGTTGAATGACGAGCTTCTGAACGAGGGGCGAACTGCGATGAAGGCCACGAAATGACACCTAACCCATACCAACCGATGAACGCCAAAATCGTGGACATCGTCGAGGAATCGCCCACGATCAAGAGCTTCGTGATCGTGCCGGACGGCCCTTTCCGTTTTGACACGGGCCAGTTTGTCGAGCTCACGCTGCCCGGCGAGGGGGAGGCGCCTTTTACACCATCGTCATCGCCCGCGGTCACCAAGGATATGGAAATCACCATCATGAAGGCCGGACGCGTCACAGCTCTGCTGCACGAGTGCCGCAAGGGTCAGCCGGTAGGCATTCGCGGGCCCTATGGAACGGGCTACCCCGTGGATGAGTTCGCCGGCAAACACGTGTACATCGTGGGCGGCGGCGTGGGCCTGGCGCCGATCCGGTCGCTATTTCTAACACTGGTAGACCGTATCGGGGACTTCAAATCCGTGGTATGCCGGTTCGGGGCCAGGACGCCGGAGGATTTCATCTACAAGGACACTCTCTTCGGGGTCTGGCAGAAGCTCGACGGCGTCGATATCAGGCTGACCGTCGACAAGGCCAACGGCGATTGGGATGGTCCGGTGGGCGTGGTGACGAAGATTCTCAGCCCCAAGGACGTCGATATTGACAACGCGGTGGCCGTCGTCTGCGGTCCGCCCGTCATGATGAAGTATGCCACGGTCAGCCTGCTCGGTTTCGGTTTCAAGCCCGCGAGAATCTATCTCTCGATGGAAAAGAACATGAGTTGCGGCATAGGCAAATGCGGGCACTGCATGCTGGGCAAGTACTACGTCTGCAAGGATGGACCGGTCTTCACCTTCGAGCAGATATCCAAGTACCCGAATATCTGGGAGTAGTCCAGGCAAGAGAAGAGTCGGTGGATATGAGCGCGAAACTGATCATCGACATGGGCAGGATCAAACCGCAAGGGCAGTCGTCCATCCGCTGTTCGTACAGGCATCATCCCGAGAACAAGGGGTTTGACGCGGTGCTGGAGATGGTCCGTTTCTCGCTCATTTGCCGACGGTGCCAGAGCGCTCCCTGTGTGGCCGCGTGTCCTCGCAAGGCCCTGGAGAAAGTCCCGGACGCCGCAACTGGTCATGGCATCCTCCGGCGGGCACACATGCTGTGCACCGGCTGTGGAACTTGCGCACTGGCCTGTCCGTTCGGGACCGTGTACGACGACCTGATGCCGTTTGCCAGCAGCGTGTGCGACCTCTGCAAAGACCGGCTTGGAGCTGACAAGATGCCCCTGTGCGTCCGGACTAGTGAAGGCGGTGAAGTCGAATATCGCCAAGCTGAACCGGGTGGTGATCTGGTCGCGATTACCGAGAGCATCCTGGCCAAGGTCACAGAGGGGAGCACCTGGAGGCCGTTTCTCAGAGACACACAGGAGGCCAGGAAATGATCGACGCCGCGCAGAATGTGTTCTGGATACTGGTCTTCCCGGGTTTCGTATTCACGCTGGCGGTAGGTCTGTTCGCGTCCTGGTTGGTTCGCAAGGTCAGTGCCGTGGTGCAATACCGCGTGGGGCCGCCCATCTATCAACCGGTGGCCGACGTGATGAAGCTGATGGGCAAGGAAATCCTGGTCCCTCAGGACGCCCATCGAGTGACATTCATTGCGGCTCCCTTGGTCGGATTTTCCGGCGTCTTGTTGCTCTCGACGGTTCTCTGGCTCGCCACGGCCGGAGTCAGCTATGTCGGTGACATCGTCGTTGCCATGTACCTGATGATCTTCCCTTCACTGGCTTTGATTCTGGGCAGCAGCGCCAGCGCCAGTCCCCACGCGGCCGTCGGCGCCGGCCGGGAGATGAAACTCGTGCTAAGCTACGAGCTTCCGCTCGTTCTATCCATCGTCGTGGTCATTCTCAAGACGGCCGGCTCTGTCGAGCCGGGGCAGCAACTGAGCCTGGGGGCGATCTCGCAGCACGCCCCCGTCCTGAGCGTGTCGGGAGCGTTGGCCTTTCTCGTGGCCTTGCTGTGCATCCAGGCCAAGCTGGGGTTCGTGCCCTTCGATATTGCGGAATCGGAGACGGAGCTCGCCAGCGGCGTGATGATCGAATACTCCGGGGCACTGCTCGGCGTCTGGAAACTGATGCAGGCCATGATGCTCGTCGCCTTGCCGCTGTTCCTGGTCGTTGCGTTTCTGGGCGGCATCGATCTCTCGGGTCCGTCGGTCCTGTGGGGTATCGGCAAGTTCGTGCTGGTCCTGGTCCTGGTGATCCTGATCAAGAACACCAATCCCCGCGTTCGAATCGATCAGGCGATGCGGTTCTTCTGGTTCTACTGTGGAACTGCCCTGGTCGCCGCTGTGATTCTGGCGTCGGTGGGCGCGGCGTACCGCATCCCCTGGCTATAGGTGAGTCTATGGACTGGAAACTGTGGGCATTGAAGAAGTCGATCTGGGTGTTTCACGTCAACGCGGGCGCGTGCAACAACTGTGACATCGAGATCGTGAACCTGCTGACACCGAAGTTCGACGTGGAACGGTTCGGGATCAAGCTGGTCGGTTCGCCTCGTCATGCCGATGCCCTGCTGGTGACCGGAGTGGGGACGCGACAGGCGGCCAAGCGCGTGCAGGAGGTCTACCGGCAGACCTCCAAGCCCTGTGTGGTCTTCTGCATGGGTGCGTGTGCCTGCGGCATGGGAATCTTCGAAGGGGGTTATCACGTCGCCGGGCCGATAGACAGCATCATCCACGAGGTCGATCCGAACGCAATCCTAGCCTACGTGCCGGGCTGTCCCCCGAAGCCGCAGGCGATGATCATGGGGGTGGTCAAAGCGCTTGCAGCACTTCAACCGAAAGAGAACTATGCTACCGAACGAGTTGGACAAGCAGTTCTCGCCGATCCGGAATAGGTTTGCCGGCATCGAGTGCACGAAGGAGAACCGGGTGTTTCTGCCGTGCGAGGCAGAACACGTGTACGAGATCTGCCGGTTCCTGTTCAATGAACTCCGATGGCGGTTTGTCATCTCGACCGGGGTCGACGCCGAGGATCGTTTCGAGGTCTTACACCATTTCTGTGACGATGTCTCGGGCACCGTGGTGACTGTCAAGGCCTTCATACGCGACCGCCACAGGCCGGAAATCGACTCGATTACGCCGCTGATCCCGGCTGCCGAATGGATCGAGCGAGAGATGCACGATCTGCTCGGGATCACGTTCCGGAACCATCCGAACCCCCAACGCCTGATCCTGGAGGATGACTGGCCTGAAGGCGTCTATCCCCTGCGGAAGGAAATCCCGACATGAAAGAGGCGATGCGAAAACCCGTTCTGGCGGTAGGCCCGTTTCACCCGCTTCAGGAAGAAATGGAGTTCTTCCAGTTGACCGTGGACGGCGAGAAGGTCACCGATATCAAGGCGCGCATCTCCTACAATCACCGCGGGATCGAGAAAATCAGCGAGACTCTGCAATTCGACCAGGTCCCCTATCTCGTCTCTCGCGTCTGCGGCATCTGTTCCGCCTCGCATCCGCTGGCGTACGTGCAGGCCGTGGAGGAGATCGCCGGGGTCAAGCCGCCGGAGCGAGCCTTGTACGTGCGGACGATCATCAACGAAATGGAACGCATCCACAGCCATCTGCTGTGGGTGGGGCTGGCCGGCCACTTCATCGGCTACGATACGGTCTTCATGTGGGCCTGGAAGTACCGTGAGCCGGTCCTCGACCTGCTCGAACAGATCACGGGCAACCGCAACAACTACGGCAACGTCAAGGTCGGCGGCTGTCGGGAGGACATCCCAGAGGAGTTGATCCCGAAGATCAACCGGGAATTGGACCAAATTGAGAAGAAGACCGAGATGTTGACGAAGGCGGTTCTGGACGACCCGGTTCTCCATGCCCGGCTCAAAGGAGTCGGTGTTCTGAGCAAGGAGGACGCGGTCAAGTACGCAGTGACCGGGCCGACCGCTCGCGGAAGCGGTATTGCCATCGATGTGCGCCATGACGATCCGTACGCCGCCTACGCAGACCTGGACTGGAAGGTCATCAGTCAGCCCGAAGGGGACGTTTTCGCCAAAGCCGTCGTCCGGCTGCTGGAAACATTCGAGTCAATCAAGATGATCCGACAGGCCCTCACGAGACTGCCGAAGGGCCCCGTCGCTGTGGATGTCAAAGAGATACCACCTGGAGAAGGTTGTGGGCACGCGGAAGCCCCTCGCGGCGAGACGTTCCACTATGTGCGCAGCGACGGCGGCAACCGTCCCGTCCGACATAAGATCAGGGCGCCGAGCTACGTCAATGTGCCTTCCTTCAAGGCTTCCTGCATCGGCGCCGACATTGCTGACGTCACATTGACTTTGGCGGCCGTGGACCCCTGCTACAGTTGCACGGAACGCATCGCTGTCGTCGATGGGCACAACGCCGTGATCCATGATTACGAGGAGTTGCTGCGGCGGAGCCGAGAGAAGACGGCTCGGATCCGGAAAGACCTCGGCACGCCGGAACTGAAGCTGGAGGGCTGCTAAGGTGGATAGAATCCTGCTATATCCGGTATTCCTGCCTCTGGCTGTCGGTTTCGTGTTGTTGTTCCTGCCGAGACGCCTTGGGCCCCTCTTCAAGCTGACCACGGTCGCTGTATCAATCCTTGTCTTCGTGCTCTCGATCCGAATCTTCCGGCTGGAAGGGGCCACGTACGGTCGGCCCATCTTTGCGCTGGGCGAATTCCAGCTCGATCTGCTCTTGGCCGCCACGTCACTGGGATCGTTCATCCTGATGTTCGCGATGGGGTTCGGCGTCCTGATCACCCTATACTCGCTCAAGTCGCGAGACCAGGTTGACCGGGCGAACGAGTACTACGGGGCCATTCTCCTGACCGTCGGTGGCTCGGCGGGAATCCTGCTTACCGACCATCTTGTCTTCCTGTTGATCTTCTGGGAGATCGTGACGGCCGCGCTGTATCTGTTGATCAGCACCGGCGGAAAGCACTCGAATTTCGCGGCCACGAAGAGTTTCGCTATGATTGGCGCCTCGGACGCGGGTTTCCTGCTCGGCATCGGCATGGTCTGGGTCCAGTCGAATACATTTGTCGTCTCGCAGATCAGTCTGCCGACCACATCGTCATCGCAGATCGTCGCGTTCCTGTTGTTGATGCTGGCCGCGGTAACAAAGGCCGGCGCGATGCCGCTGCACACGTGGCTGCCCGCTGGCGGGCAGTACGCCCCCGTCTCCGTAATGGCGCTGCTGCCAGCCGCCATCGACAAGCTGCTCGGCATCTATCTCCTCGTGCTTGTTGTCACGCGCTTGTTCGTCCTCCAGCCGGGAGCCCTGACCATCGTGCTGGCGGCGATCGGAGCAGGAACGATCGTGATCGCGGTGATGATCGCGATGGTCCAGCACAATCTCAAGAAGCTCTTGTCGTATCATGCCATCAGTCAGGTCGGCTACATGGTTCTCGGCATAACCACTCTGACCCCGGTGGGGATCGCCGGCGGCATATTCCACATGTTGAACCACGCCATCTACAAGTCCTGTCTGTTCCTCTGCGGAGGCGCTGTCGAGGAGGCGGCGGGGACGGCCGAACTGGACGAGCTTGGTGGCCTGGGCAAGAACATGCCGTTTACCTTCGTGGCCTGCTTGATCGCGGCTCTGAGCATCTCGGGGGTCCCTCCCCTCAACGGGTTCGCCTCCAAGTGGATGGTTTACCAGGGCGTCGTCCAAATGGGCACGACCCGCAGCGGCGCGGAAGCCGCTCTGTGGCCGCTCTGGCTCGTGGCGGCCATGTTCGGCAGCGCGCTGACGCTGGCCTCGTTCGTGAAGATCCTGCACTCGGTCTTCCTGTCGCGCCGGCCCGACCGCCTCGAAGGGGTCGCAGAAGTCCCGGCTCTACAAACGTTCCCGATGCTCGTTCTGGCAGCCCTGTGTGTGCTCTTCGGTGTGTTCTACTCGCTCCCGTTGTACCAATTCATCCTGCCCGCTCTGGGCATGACGGCCGACTCCGGGCTCTTCCTCGGGACCTGGAATTCTCAACTGGCTACAGGATTGCTTCTCCTTGGCATCTTGGCGGGCGTGGGCGTCCTGGCGGCCTCCGCGTTTCGCAGGAAGATTCGCGAGGTGCCCACCTGGGCCTGCGGAGAGATACAACCCGGCGACGCGATGATCATCCCAGGTACGCACTTCTACAAGACCGTCTCCTCGATGGGCGGTCTGCGGCAGATGTACAAAGGTCAGGAAAGCGGCTACTTCGACCTGTACAACCAAAGCGGCCGAGTGGGCCTGGCTTTGACCGGCCTCCTCAAGTGGATGCACAGCGGAATCCTCCCGGTCTATCTGACTTGGGTGATGGTGGGATTGCTGATCGTGCTGATCGTGATCTGTGGCATCTGGTGAGGGCGATATGGCCATCTTCTACATTCTCCTGTTCTTCATGGTGATCGCGGCGATCATTGCGGTCGAGACCAAGGACCTCCTCGGTTCGGTGATCTGCGTCGGCGCGATCGGCTTCGGCGGCTCGCTGATGTTCCTGCTTCTTTGCGCACCGGACATCGCCATCACGCAGATCGTGGTGGAAGTCCTCGGTCTGATCATCCTGATCCGTGCGACCATCTCCCGGGACCACACGTTCATCACCGGAGAGCGGGAGTTCTTCGGAATGGTCGTTTCCGTGGCGGTCCTCCTGGTAATCTTCCTGGCGGGCGTCAAGGTCTTCGAGAGCCTGCCGCCGTTCGGTACTCCTATCTTCGCCCAGGTGGCGGAGGCGCCTTCTCAGACCTACGTCGAGAAGGGGCTGGCCGATACCGGGGCGGCCAACGTCGTCGCCAGCGTGATTCTGGACTACCGCGGCTATGACACCTTGGGGGAAGCTACCGTCCTGTTCACCTCGATCATCGGGGTAACGATCATCCTGCGGACGCGCCGCCGCAAGCGATTGGGGGAGCCTGACGCATGAAAGGAATGACGGTCATCGTAAAGACGATCAGCGGGTGGGTCAAGGTGCTCATCTTCCTCTTCGGGATCAACATCATCCTCTTCGGACATCTGACGCCCGGCGGTGGCTTCGCCGGCGGTGTGATCCTGGCCTCGTCCTACGTTCTGCTGATGCTGGCGTTCGGTCGGGAATTCGTGCAGAAGAACCTGCCGATTTCCCTCGCGTCGAGATTGGACTGCCTCGGCGCCTTTCTGTTCGCGCTGGTGGCTCTGCTGGGTGTTGTGTTCGGCGGCTCCTTCTTCGTGAACTTCCTGTACCAGAAGTACATGCCGGGCCAGGCTCTCGATCTCGTCAGCGCGGGCACGATACCACTTTCCAACATCGCCATCGGGCTGAAGGTGGGCGCATCGCTATTCCTGGCCATATTCGCTCTGTCGTCGCTTCGTAGAGAGGTCCAGCGCCCTGAGACCACCGGCGGCAGCAAGCGGCCGGCCACCGGACAGGAGTAAGACTCATGCTCTATGCGTTGTGCTTTCTGCTGTTCATGATCGGCCTGTACTGTGCCGTGGTGAAGAAGAACCTCGTCAAGATCGTCATCGGCCTGGCCATCATGGAGTACGCCGTCAACCTGTTCCTGATCATGCTGGGCTATCGCGTCGGAGGTACGGCGCCGATCATCGGCCGGGGGGATGTCGCCGCCGGGGTCGACCGCCTCGCGGCGCACTTCGTCAACAACGCCGTCGACCCGCTGCCGCAGGCTCTGGTGCTGACTTCCATCGTGATCAGTCTCGGCTCGCTGGCCTTGTTGATCTCGATCTGTATCAAGATCTACGACAAGTACGGGACCTTTGACATCACCGAGATCAGGAGACTGAAAGGATGAGCCGAGCGCTGCCTGCCTTTGTCGTGGTTCCCCTTGTCGTGGCCTTCATCCTCCCGGTCTTCGGCAGAAAGGGCAAGGCCGGGGCCACCTTGGTGGCCAACCTCGTGACGATCTTTCTGCTCGCTCTGGCGGTGGCCTGCGTGGGTAAGACGGGCATTTATGAGGTCGGCAACTGGTCGAGCCGGGTCGGCATCGTGCTCGTGCTGGACGGACTCGCCTCCCTGATGCTCCTGGCCGTCAACGTCGTCGCAGCCGCCGCCATGCTGTTCAGCGTCCGGTACATGGAGCAGTACACCGCCAAGCCGAAGTACCTCAGCCTGTTCCTGTTGATGGTGGCAGGCATGAATGGAGTCGTCATCACCGGCGATGTCTTCAATCTCTACGTGTTCCTGGAGATCGCCTCCATCGCGTCCTATGCGCTGGTGGGATTCGGGTGCGAACACGAGGAGCTGGAGGCCTCTTTCAAGTACATGGTATTGGGCAGTGTTGCCTCCTCGCTCATCCTGCTGGGCATCGCGCTGCTCTACGGCAACACGGGCGCTCTGAACATGGCCTACACGGCAAGGGCCATTCAGAAAAGCGGCATCAATGCGGGACTTGCGTTTGCCATGAGTCTGTTCATCGCCGGGTTTGGCTTGAAGGCGGCTCTGGTGCCGTTCCATGCGTGGCTGCCGGACGCACATCCGTCGGCACCGGCGCCGATCTCTGCGATGCTCTCCGGTGTGCTGATCAAGGCCCTCGGGGTTTACGCGTTGTCCCGGTTGATATTCAACGTGTTCGGTGTATCGATCCCGGTGAGCTGGGTGTTGATCGCCCTGGGCGTTCTGAGCATGGTGGTCGGCGTCTTTCTGGCCGTCGGACAGTGGGATTTCAAACGATTGCTCGCCTATCACAGCATCTCCCAAATGGGATATGTGGTCATGGGAATCGGCCTCGGTGCGCTGATTCTCGCCAAGGGGGGCAACCCGCTGTGGGCCTCGCTGGCAATCCTCGGCGGACTGTTTCATCTGGTCAATCACGCCGTCTTCAAGTCCTTGTTGTTCCTGGCGAGCGGCTCTGTGGAAATGGCGACCGGCACCCGGCAACTGAAACAGATGGGCGGGCTCGTCGAACGAATGCCCTACACGCGCGCCGCGTGCACGATCGCCTCAGCCGCCATTGCCGGGGTGCCGCCATTCAATGGATTCTGGAGCAAGCTGATCCTCGTGATTGCCGCGGTCCAGGCCGGCTTTTTCGGCTTGGCTGCCGTCACCGTGGTCGTCAGCCTGGTAACCTTATTGTCGTTCCTGAAGGTCCAGCGATACGTGTTTCTCGGAGAGTTGCCGGAGGCACTGCGGAATACCCATGAGACAGGAGGATCGATGGTCACGGCCATGCTGTTCCTCGCGTCGCTGTGTCTGCTGATGAGCCTGCTGGTCCTGGTGCCGTCGTTGCGGGTCGCCGTACTCCAGCCGGCCGTGGATGCTCTTGTCGAGGGCGTCAACCACTCCATACGAGTAGCCAACCTGTGAGGATGTGAGGTGTCACCCGATGCGACGACTGATCTACTTCGTTCTGGCGTTTATCGCGTGGGTCGTGATAACCTGGCCGTTCGTGGACGGCCGGATCGATTTGCAGGTCGTCGTCGCCGGCTTGGTCGCCTCGTTCCTCGTCGCCCTGCTGTTCCATGAGATTCTACCCAAAGAGCATCACGTATTCGTCTCGCCGGTCCGAGCGTTCTGGTTCCTGGTCTACGTGCCCGTATTCCTCTACTATGTCCTGCGAGCGAATCTGGATGTTGTCTACCGGGCCCTACATCCGGCGATGCCCATCCGGCCCGGCATCGTAAAGATCAGGACCAATCTCCGGACCGACTCGGCGATTACCGCGCTGGCAAATTCCATTACGCTCACCCCCGGGACCTTGACAGTGGATTTGACCGACGATGGTTTCCTGTACGTTCACTGGATCAACGTGAGGTCCGATGACGTGGAGCAAGCGACACAGATCATCGCGCGACAATTTGAGTGGTTTCTGCACAAGATCTTTGAATGACGTGAGGCGCCTATGCAGGTGTTCGTGCAAATCTCTTACATCGGCCTCTGTGCGTGTTGCTTCATGTGTTTGTACCGGATCGGCCGCGGCCCCAGCGCTCCCGACCGGACGGTGGCCATCGACATTCTCGGTGTCATCGTCATTGGCTTCTGCGGCCTGCTCGCTCTGACCACAGGTCAGGATTTCTACCTGAACGTAGCTTTGGCCTGGGCGCTGCTGAGCTTCATTGGGACGATCGCTTTGGCGAAATTCTTGGAGGGCAGGAGCTTCGATGAGTGACGCGATTGGATATATCCTGATTGCCTTGGGTGTCCTGTTCAACATCTTCGGATGCATTGGACTGGTTCGTTTCCCAGACGTTTACAATCGGCTGCAGGCCTCTACGAAGTGTGTCACACTCGGCACGGTGCTGCTCCTGGTGGGTGTGGCCGTCGCCAACGGCACGGGCGCGATGGCTGCCAAGGCGACCATCTGCGCGGTGTTTGTCTTTGTCACCTCGCCCACCGCCGCCCACGCCATCGCCAAAGGGGCTTATGCCTCCGGCGTCCCGTTGTGGGAAGGCACTGTTGTTGACAAATACGCCGAGCAAGCCAAACCGCAGAAGCCATGATTCCACGTTGGATCGTGGGGACGGGAGTGCAAACGTGCATCTGCCAAAGCTGCGAGAGCTGAAGGAAGCCGTGACGGCGGTTCTATCGCCGCGATTTACAACCAGGTTCCCGGACGAGCCCTGTGTGGTTCCGGAGAGCTATCGCGGCAGACCGGAATTTGATTTGGATATGTGTGTCGGCTGCGGAGCATGCGTGAACGTCTGCCCCACGAGTGCTCTGACACTGACCGACGAGCCGGATGGCAATCATCCGACGCGGCGGATCACCCTGCGATATGACACCTGTATCTTCTGTGGCAACTGCCACGACAACTGCACAACACAGACGGGCATCCGGCTGTCGGGCCAATGGGACCTGGCCGGCCTCGACAGACAGAGCATGACGGAGACTCACGAGTACGAACTCCAGCGATGCGAGAGATGCAACGCCGTGGTCGGAACGAAGAGGCATCTTGCCTGGCTCTGTGAGAGGTTGGGACCGCTGGCCTATGCCAATCCTTCGCTGTTGCTGGCCAAGGGCGACGAGTTGTCGAAGGAGCGCCTGCAAGCGTCTTTATCATCCTGTACGGAGGAGGTGCGTACGAGTGATTTCATGCGGGTGCTCTGCCCGAAATGCAAGTATGAGCTGAATACCCGGCTGTGACACCATGGGAGTCGACCCGCAACTGTGGGAGACGCTGGCGCGGTGGCGCCGCTCGAACGTGGTTGTTCTTGGAGTAGGAAACACCCTGAGAGGCGACGACGCCGCAGGTCCGGCGGTGTGCGAACGTCTGTCGGGCAGGGTCTGGCCAAGAGTAATCGACGCCGGCGCGACACCGGAGAATTATATCGGCTCCGTCCTGGAGGCTGCGCCGGATATCCTCTTGATTGTCGACGCTGCCGATTTCGGGGGTTGCCCAGGGGAGATACGCCTGTGCACGCCCGACCAGATCCGCACGCCCGCTTTCTGCACTCATGCTCTCTCTCTGAATCTCGCCATCGATCTGATCCGACACGAAAGGACACTCGAAGTATATCTGATTGGGATCCAGGCTGACGGAATGAGATTGGGCGACGGCCTCTCCCCTGCGGCCAGTGGTGCAGTGGAAACGCTCGTGTCCGCGTTGCTGGAGATCTTCGGAACAGCCAGATGAGAATGGCAGGAAAGTGCAGATGGCGTCGTCTGAAGGTGCGACGCTCCTTTCAGATCCCGCCTCGCGGCAACACCCTTGCGCTTCGCGAAGACCTCACCTCCGTCAGGTTGTCCCAATACGACCGTTGCGCCGTAGACCTTCTCTACTCAAGTTGACTGATTTCTTGTGTTGGTTTCATGCGGCCACCAGGAGTCGTTGTAGCTCTTTGATAACCTCCGTACCGCCGGAGAAGTGACGCAGGTGTTTCGTCAGATCGTCCCAGACCAGGCGACGCAACTCATTCTGCAGATCGGCGGTGGATTGACGGCGGGCCCGTTTCTGTCGTCCTTGTGCATGGCGGTCATCCCGGATGGCCATGTGGGGCAGGAGGGCACAAGCCAAGAACACTAGTGCCGTTTCTAATAAATGAATGTCATTTCGGAACGGTTCGATTTCGATAGTTGACGTAGCGCTTCAGGGCCGTCTTGAGTTCCTGATGATCGGCGTAGTTGGACCCGCGGATTAAGAACTCCTTGACGTGAGTGAACTGGCACTCGGTGGGGTTGAGCCATGAGGCATTGGTCGGCGTCCAGATCAGATGGATGTTGTGCTCTCGGCAGTAACGCCGGACCTCGGCCTTGCGATGCGGCGAGAAGTTGTCCAGGATCAGGTGAATGCGTTGGTCGGCCGGATAGCGGCGACGCAGGAGCTTCAGGACGGCCAGCATCTCCTGGTGTCGCTTCCTGGGGCGCATGTAGCCCCAGAGCTTCTTCTGGTGCACGTCGTAGAAAGCCAGCCAGTGACGCACACCATGCGCATGCGTGTAGGTCGCCGGCAAGCGCTTGGGCTGGTCGGTACGACAATAGGCCTGGCCCGGCTGCGGCCGGACCTCCAAGGGACCAAACTCGTCGAAGGACACGGTGGGACCATTGGCGGCCGGCCGCTTCACGTAGCGGCGGATCAGTTTTTTTTACTGGACAGTTTCGGGTCGTTGCACTCCTTCCAGGTCTTGATCCGGCGGAGTCTGACCTTGCGGGCCTTGAGCATCGAGCGGAGCGTCTCCAGACTGATCGAGGAAACCCGTTTGTCTTGGATAACGTAGACGCGCAGCTTCTGCAGCGACCAGCGTTTGAACGGCAGGCCCAACAAATCCGGCGGGCACAGGGCCGTCTCGGCGATGAGACCGATCTGCTCCTCACGGAACTTCGGCGGGCGGCCGGAACGGTCCTTCGGCTCCAGAGCCTTGAGACCATGTTGATTGAACTCCTGGACGAGATGACGGACATGCTGTGGCGAAAAGTGGAGCATGCTGGCAATCGCGGGCACCTTGGACCCTTGCGCCGAAGCCAGGACCACTTGAGCCCGGCGGACCTTGATGCGGTTCGTACTACGACGCAGCACCTGCTGGAGCTGGCGGCCTTCGGCCGTCGAGAGGGCATCGGATCCTGCCCGCTGCGTTGCAGCGACGGCTACAATTGGGCTGCATTCGCGTCCAAACAGCCGAGCATAAAAATAAAAAAACAGGAACCGACGCAAGTGCCTGTTCCTGCTAGACTTATCCATAATAGCGGGGGGAGGATTCGAACCTCCGACCTCCGGGTTATGGGCCAAACGAGCCGCCTTTCCCGAAGTCCCGTTCTTTCCATAACTTATAGAAACGACAACACTTTAGGGACACAATTTCAAATCGTCATGTTGATC
>CAZNSM010000057.1:0-28138 GCA_964575615.1 uncultured Pirellulales bacterium
TCGGCAACCGGACCAGCCCGGCGGCCGGCGGCTCCGGCATCCTCTACATCGACGATATCTCGTATGGAAAGCCCGCTTCCGAATAGAGCGGCGAACGGACAGAAGAAGGTGTTTTTCGGGCCTGTGCCTGCCGGGCACAGGCCCGATCCCTGTCGGCCCGGCGTGCTCGCCCGGCGGAATGCGCCATGTTCCCGCTTGAGTTGCGGCGGCGATCGGGTACAATGAATCCATACTCCTGGGTCGCAGGAGGCACCCGGGCTTACGGGTTTGAGAGAAGGGTGTTGAGCAGAATGATGGCTCAGGTCATGCAGGTCTTGTGCCTGGCGGCGATTGGCGTCCTGGTTCGGAGCGCGCCGTTACGGGCATACGGGCCTGAAGGGATAGCGTCTGACGGCGCCGGTACAAACGGCGGCTCCCTCGTGTGCTGGGGGCAGGACGTCGGTCCGGCCGATGGGACCGGCTCGGAGACCGAGTACGCGGCCATTGCCCTCGGTGCGTATCACGGTCTGTCGCTGGACGCCCACGGCGTCGTCGCGGCATGGGGCGAGAATGGCAGCGGCCAGGCCATCGTGCCGAGCGGACAGGACTTCACCGCCATTGCCGCCGGCTTCTATCACAGTCTGGCTCTGCGTTCGGATGGCTCGATCGTTGCATGGGGAGACAACACCAGGGGCCAGCGTGACGCCCCTTCCGGGGCCGGGTTCGTCGCAATCGCCGCCGGTCATTGGCACAGTCTGGCCATCCGATCCGACGGCTCTGTGGCCGCATGGGGGTGGAACGAACACGGCCAGTGCGACGTCCCCGCCGGATACGATTTCACTGCTGTCTGTGCGGGGCTGTGCCATAGTCTGGCCCTGCGGTCCGATGGCTCGCTGGTTGCCTGGGGAGGGAATGGCGACGGTCAGTGTGACGTCCCATCCGGAAATGACTTCACCGCCATCGCGGCCGGTTCGCTGCACAGCCTGGCCTTGCGGCGCGACGGTTCGTTGGCTGCCTGGGGCCGCAACGACTACGGCCAGTGCAACGTCCCCCAGGGCGGCGGCTTCGTAGCTGTAGCGGCCGGGGCGTTTCACAGTCTGGCTCGGACGTCGGGCGGTTCGGTTGTTGCCTGGGGATACGACAGCCACGGACAATGCGACGTCCCGACGGCCAATTACGTCGCGGCGATTGCCGCCGGCGGTTTTCGCTCTCTGGCCGTAGAGACGGATCGGCCGAGGATAGAGGCCGTCCAGCCTGTCATCGTGAATGTGCCCGACGTGGTTGCCGTCGAAGAGACCGAACCCGCTGACGCCGATGCGACGGTGGCCGAGGTGGCGATCGATCAGCCCGATGTCGCTGCGGTGACTACCGAAGCGGCAGAGCCGGCAGATTCTAACTCTGTGTCGGTGGCTTTGGAGACGCTTGACGCGGCGGACCCCAACGCCATCGCCGCGGCGGAACCCAATCTCATCACGCCCGTGGACGCCAATGCAGTGGCACCCGTTCCGGCTGTTCTGCCGGTTACTGCCGGTGAACCTGCGTCCGTTCCAGCCGATGCCAACGCGACGGGACCTGTGGATGCCAATGTGCCGTTGGTTGCGGCCGTGCCAACAACGGTGGGTCGGACCGACGCCAATGCTGTTGAACCCAAGCCGCCCGTCCGGAGAGACCCGAACGAGGCTGTCACCAAGCCGGTTGCCGCCGATGCCGTCCCGGCCTCGACGCCGAAAGCCGGCGGGGGGCGCGCCCCGGGGCTCTTCGATGGGGTCGAGTTCTACGCCTGTGGGGATGCCGGCAGCAAGCTGGCCCGTCCGGTCTATCACTTCACGTCGGAAACCCTGACGCCGCATTTCTACACCATCAGCAAGGAGGAGAGGGATCGCCTGATCGACGAGTATCCCGACGTCTGGACCTACGAAGGAGTCGCTTTCCATGCGTACCCGGAGGATGGGCATCCGGAAGGGGCGATTCCCGTGTACCGTTTCTGGTCCAGTCTGCTGAGCACACACTTCTACACAATCGACGAGAACGAAAAGAACACCTATATCAAGGACTACCCGGATCTGTGCACCTACCAGGGCATCGCCTGGTATGCGGACAGACCCGGCGACGCATCGGCCTCGCGCGACGCCAAGAAGTAGGTGCCGCCCGTCATCGCTCGCGCCGGTGGTGGAGGGAGAAAATAAGTATTTGCCACAATTGACAAATTGGGGGCGATAGGGTACATGTTGGGCTGCTAAGGAGGGCAAACCCAGAAAGGTCCGTGCACGGTTCGTACTTCTTTCGAGACAGAGGTCTGAACGCATCGGATGGTAGCCGGAGTGGGGGTACTTTTTGCTTGTTCCCGGTGGCGGTGCGGAATTTGCGCGTGCGGGGCTGCGCGCCTGGGGCCAATGCGTGGGGGTCAGAGATGTTCTTTGTTCGCAAAAGGCTGTATGGAGCGGTTGCCGCTGTCGTGACGTTCGCCATTCCGCTGGGCGTCTTCCTGCTGCTGAATCGACATGTGCCGATGTGGACCGCCGCCGTGACCGCGTTGCTCGTGCTCGGCGCCTCGGTCTGGTCGGGGCTCTGAAGCGATGACGCGTGCCGCGTTGTGGTGGCGGCTCGGGCGATCTCGGGACGGGGCGGGTTCCGGATTGCGTGACGCCATCGGCGCACAATTCATGAACTCCTTATTCGGACCTTCCGTAGGCATGTGGAGCGTGAGGCCGATAATTCGAGCCTCTCCAGTATAACTGAATCGCCAGACTGTGATGGAGCATAGCCATGAAGCAGCATGTCGCACGTGTCATGATGCTGCTCGCGGCGGGCTGCGGCGCAGCAGTCCAGAGAGTCGAAGCATCGTATTCGGACTGCCTTTCGGCAAATGAGGGTCTATTGGATGCTCCCGCTGCGCGCCGTATCCCGCTATGGCCGGCGCAGAGGATCGGCTCGGAACGCGGGCGGGGCGGGACTGGGCCTGTGGGCGCGCATGCCATAGTGGTCCCTGATCTCGGGGATCGATACGTAACGCTCGACACCTCGCGCATAGCCTCTTGGGGTGGATCGCGACCGGTTCACTGGGACCTTCGGTATGACGGCGGCGCGACGCAGAGAGCGGGTGCAGTCCGCCATGCTCCGTTCGAGCTGTTCGGCATGACGCCATTTGCTGATGGCTACGGCGCCTTGTCTCCGTGCGACTCGGATTCCTGGCGGGATCGTCTGGATGGTGTCTGCTTCGAGATGGAGTCGGCCCCGGTCGCCACCGCCGCAGAAGGACCCGCCTCGCTCTGTGATCAATCCGGTTCGGGCCGACAGACGATGTCCGGCGCCAGCGCCATGATCTTCTCTTCTCCCGGCGCGGTGCTGCTCAGCGCGATCGGGGTGGCGTTGATCGGGCAGCAGCGACGGAAGACGTTGTTCTGATCGCCGCCACCGGCCATCCGACCGGACGAGGTTTCCACCTGCCGTGTCTGTCGCTCCAGGTTTCTCCGAGTCTGTGTCCAGCAGGCGAGGGGACCGGTTTGTCCTCGACGGCGCCGTGGGCGGGCGATTATAGTAGCGGCCGTGATCGCGGTGGAGACCACGCATGGCCGACAGACTTCGCACGCTCGAACACAAGATCGTCTATCCCATCGCTCGGAGAGTGGCGCCGTACGTATCGGCAAACGTCCTGTCTGCGATGTCCCTGGCGGCGGCTGTTGCCGCCGGCGTGACTTTCTGGGCCGGTCAGCCGGTCCTCGGTGCGGTCCTGATCCTCGCAAACGGCTTCCTCGACATGCTCGACGGCTGCGTCGCGCGCGTCCGCGGAACCGCCGGGGCGTTCGGGTCGTTCGTCGACAAGATCATCGACAAGTATTCCGACCTGATCTTTCTGCTCGGAATGCTCCTGGGCGACCTGGCCGACCTGGCTCCCGTGATCGTCGCGATGGTGGGCATTCCGCTGGCGACCTACATCAATTCGGCGGTCGAAGGTCTGACCCGAGGCGAGGTCAAGTTCCAGGAGAAGTTCTCGCTGCGGTTTCTGCGCATCATTCTCCTGGTGGCCGGCGGATTCCTGCGTCAAACGCATCTGGCCGCCTGGCTGGTTGCGGCGGTAGTCGCCTACGCCGTCATATCCAGGACCGCCCACAACCTGCTCTTCCTGCGCCGTCGATCCAAACGATAGTCCCGAGTGATAGACCCGTCGGCGGCTTGGCGCAGCCTGGCGCAAACTCCTCTTTACATTTCGGCTTGCGGACGGCCTAATATGTCCGTCGCCGGGCTGGGCGTGACGGCCTGGGCACACGCTGGATGGATCGAAGGGGTGACCATGAGGCAGGGAGTTTCTGTCGGGCTGTTGCTGCTGGCGGTTGTCGGGGTCGGCTGTCGTACGAAGGTGGAGACGCACATTCAGTACGACCGGCCGCTGCCGCCGGGACAGCTTGCGTTGCGCAAGATTGCCGATCCGAATGAGTTCCCCGATTTCACCGAGGCATGGGAGAATCTTGACAGTCTGAAGACGGCGACCCACAACAGCCTGAACTACCTCAGCAAGGCCTCAAGCCAGCAGTACTACCCCTACGGCGACATCAACCACGACCGCGTGGTCAAGACGCTGGAGACGTTTCTGACTTTTGTGGATTCGGGCATCCGGCCTTCCGAGCTCAACGGCGTGATTCGTGCTCATTTCGACGTCTACATGTCCGTTGGTTGCGACGACCAGGGGACTGTGCTGTTCACCGGGTACTACACGCCGATCTTCGACGCTTCTTTGGAGCAGACCGGACGCTTTCAGTACCCCCTCTACAAGATGCCCGAGGACCTCGTCAAAGGCCCCGATGGACAGACTCTGGGCCGCCGGGATGCGAGCGGGCAGATCACGTCATATCCCGATCGGACTACGCTCGAACGCTCGGACATGCTCAAGGGGCAGGAGCTGGTCTGGCTGAGCGACCCGTTTGAAGTGTACATCGCGCACGTGCAGGGTTCGGCCAAGTTGCGCATGCCGTACGGCCGGATCATTACGGTTGGCTACGCCGCCAGCAACGGACATGACTACGTCAGTGTGGCCCAGGCCCTGGTGGCCGACGGCAAGATCTCCAGCGACCGGATGAGCCTGGCGACCATGATCGACTACTTCAAGCGGCATCCCGATCAGGTGGATCGGTACACGCAGCGCAATCCCCGCTATGTTTTCTTTCGCATCGCCGAGGACATGCCACACGGCAGTCTCAATGAGCCGGTCACACCCATGCGCACCATCGCCACGGACAAGTCGATCTTCCCGCGTGCGTCGCTGGCATTCATCTCGACAACCGTGCCTCACAAGGGTCGGTCCGGCGTCGTGCGGGAGCCGTACGAGGGTTTCGTGCTGGACCAGGACACCGGCGGGGCCATCCGCGCTCCCGGCCGGTGCGACATCTACATGGGCCAGGGCGAAGAGGCCGGACACCTTGCCGGCCAGACCTACCAGGAAGGACGCCTCTACTACCTCATCCTTAAAGGCCCCTCGCCGGCCCTGTGATCTGGCAGCGTTGTGCATTGTCTGCCCGGACTCGGGCGTATGCTTGACAGGGCGGCGGTGAGAGCCTATCATGCCACAAAGGATTCTGTGGCGATAGGACTTGTAAAGCATGCCTGAAAAAGGATTTACGCACTTACACTTGCACAGTCAGTATTCGCTGCTCGATGGCGCCATACCCTTTGGGCGGCTCTTCGACCGCTGCAAGAAGCTGGGCATGGATTCCGTGGCGTTGACCGACCACGGGAACATGTTCGGCGTGATCGAGTTCTACACGAAGGCCCGTGCGGCCGAGATCAAGCCGATCATCGGGATCGAGGCATACATCGCTCCGGGCAGCCGCTTCGACAAGACCGGTGGCGGCGGCGTGAAGGAAAACGCCTACCACCTGATTCTGCTGGCCGAGAACCTCAGCGGCTACCGCAATCTGCTGAAGCTCAGCAGCATCGGGTTTCTCGAAGGGTTCTACTACCGGCCGCGAATCGACAAGGAGGTGCTGGCCGAGCACAGCGAAGGGCTCATCTGCACGACCGCCTGCATCGCCGGCGAGGTGCCCACGGCGCTGGTTCATGGCGACCGCAAGGCGGCGCGCGAGGCGGCGGAGAGCTTCGTGAAGATTTTTGGCCCGGACCACTTTTTCCTGGAGATTCAGCATCACGAGAGCCTGGATGATACGACCCCTGACGTGCGCCAGCCCATGATCGACCTGGCCAACGAGATGGGCATCGGTCTGGTCGTGACGAACGACGTGCATTTTCTCGACGCCGAGGATTACGAGGCCCACAACGCGCTGTGTTGCATCAGTACCGGCAAGCTGATCACCGACGCGAGCCGCCTGGTGTATCCGCCGGACGTATATCTCAAGAGTCCCGACGAGATGCGCCGGATGTTCCGCGATGTGCCCGAGGCGTGCGACAATACGCTGGCCATCGCCGCGCGGTGCAACGTGGAAATCGACCTGAGCGCCCGGCACGCGCCGGTCTACACCCCTGCGGACAAGAGCACGCCCGAGGAATGCCTGACGCGCCTGGTCATGCAGGGCGCCCAGCGTCTCTACGGCACGATCACGTCGGAGATCCAGGAGAGGATCGATCGCGAACTGGCCGTCATCGAGGGCAAAGGCTTCGCCAGCTACTTCCTGATTGTCTGGGACTTCTGCAATTTCGCGCGCGAGAACAACATCCCGGTCGGGGCTCGCGGCAGCGCCGTCGGCACGATCGTCGGCTACTGCCTGGGCATCTGCGACGTGGACCCGATCCAGTATGACCTGCTGTTCGAGCGGTTCATGGACCCGGCGCGAAACGAGATGCCCGATATCGATATCGACATCTGCCAGGACGGGCGCGCCCGCGTGCTGGAATACGTCCGGCAGAAATACGGGCAGATCGCGCAGATCATCACGTTCGGGACGATGAAGGCCAAGGCGGTGATCCGCGACGTCTGCCGGGTGCTCGACGTGCCGCTGGCCGAGGCCGATCGTCTGGCCAAGCTCGTGCCCAACGACCTGAAGATCACGCTCGACAAGGCGCTCGAGATCGAGCCCGAGCTGAAGCAGGCCTACGAGCAGGACGAGCGGACGCACAAGGTGATCGACATTGGTCGAAAGCTGGAAGGCCTGACGCGTCACGCCTCGGTTCACGCCTGCGGGGTGGTGATCGCCGACGAGCCGCTGACGAGCTTCCTGCCTCTTTACAAGGCTTCCGGCTCGGACGACATCATCACGCAGTTCGAAGGACCCACCGTCGAGAAGGTCGGCCTGCTGAAGATGGACTTCCTGGGCCTCAAGACGCTGAGCGTCCTGGCCCGCGCCCGCGATCTGATCAAAGACCTCCACGGCGTGGAGATCGACCTGGAGAAGATCGACATCAAGGACCCGAAGACCTTCGCAGTCTTCGCGGCCGGCAAGACCAAGGGCGTCTTCCAGTTCGAATCGGGCGGCATGCAGGACCTGCTGATGAAGATGAAGCCCGATCGGATCGAGGACCTCATCGCGGCCAACGCGCTGTATCGGCCCGGGCCGATGATCCTGATCCCGGACTACATCGATCGCAAGCACGGCGCCAAATGGACCCTGCCGCATCCGATCATGACCGAGGTCTTGCAGGAGACCTACGGCATCATGACCTACCAGGAACAGGTCATGCGAATCTGCAACCGCCTCGGCGACATCCCGCTCCGGGAGGCGTACACGCTGATCAAGGCGATCAGCAAGAAAAAACTCGCCGTCATCGCCAAGGAGAAGGAGCGATTCATCGCCGGCTGCGTGGGCAAGGGTCTGAGCAAGGACCAGGCGGTCCAGATCTTCGAGCTGATCGAGCGCTTCGCCGGGTACGGCTTCAACAAGAGTCACTCGACGCGATACGCCTTCGTGGCTTACCAGACCGCGTACCTGAAGGCGCACTGGCCGGTCGAATTCATGGCGGCGCTGCTGACCTACGAAATGGACAGCACCGACAAGATCGTCGAGTACATCGCCGAGTGCCAGACGATGGGCATCGAGGTGCTGGCGCCCGACATCAACGAGAGCGGCGTCGATTTCACCCCGCTCTACAAGGACGGCGACGAGCAGCGCAAAGGCGTGATCCGATTCGGCCTGGCGGCCGTCAAGGGAGTCGGCGGCAGGGCGGTCGAGCAGATCATCGAGGCGCGCCGGAAGATCGGTCGGTTCAAGAGCCTGTTTCATTTCTGCGAGAACGTCGATCTGCGAGCGGTCAACAAGCAGGTGCTCGAAGCGCTGATCAAGGCCGGCGCGTTCGACCGGCTGGGCGGCAACCGGCACCAGATGATGGTCGGACTGGAAAGGGCCATGGAGACGGGGGCCAGCCTCCAGAGCGATAAGGTCAAGGGCCAGATGAACTTCTTCGGCCAGATGAGCGGCCAGATCGATTATGCGGAGGACCACAAGCGCCTGCCCGACGTGGCGCCGTGGCCCGAGCCGCAGATGCTCGCATTCGAGAAGCAGGTGCTTGGCTTCTATGTCACGAGCAACCCGCTGAGCCATCATGCCGAGGAGATCGCCGACTATTCGAGCATGAACACCGCGCAGCTTGCCCAAAGCTCCGGCGAGAAGCAGGTCGTCATCGGGGGCATGGTCACGAGGATTCGACACAACATCACCAAGAACGGGCGAAACGCCGGCGCCAAGATGGCGGTCTTCGTTCTCGAAGACCTCCAGGGCACAGCCGAGGTGGTCCTCTTCCCTGACACGCTCAATCAATTCGGATCGCTGCTGGTCCCGGACACCGTGGTCTTCGTCCGAGGCAAGACCGATTATCGGCGGGAGAAACCCAACATCATCGCCTCTGAGCTGATTCCTCTCGAGCGGGCGCGCGAAAAGCTGGCCAGGGGGGTCAGGATCCGGCTCGACGCCCGCGACGTGACGCAGGAGAAGATCGTGCACATCCGAAGCATCTGCCAGCGCCACAAGGGGGACCGCCCGCTGTCGGTCGTGGTTCGCACCGGCAAGGGCAAGGTCTACGCCACCGCCGACCGCGCGCTGTGCGTCAACCCCGACGTGGAATTCTGCCGGCAGATGAAACAGCTCGTCGGCGACGAGAACTTCGCCCTGGCAAAGTGACAAAGGACCCACCATAGTGAAAGGGATGCGAAGCATGCGAGAGGACGGAACACGTACGAGTCGGCTTCTTTTCGGCGGAATCTGTTTGCTGTCGGCCTTGCTGCTGGTGGGGTGCCGCACCAGCGGGTCTTTGCAGTCCGACGGACTGCCGGCGGAGGAATATCTCGTCGGCGGCGGCATGGTGATCAACTGGCAGGCCCCGGCCGAGGGGACCGCCTATCTGGTGGAGAAGGCCAGCGGCAAGATCGTCGAGACGCGGTCGATGAAACGCGGCGACACATACGATTTCTCCATTGCATCCACCGGCCAGGCGGCGGAGTTCGAGAAGGTGATGGGCGTCAAGCTGTCGGAAGCGCGCCTCTTGCTCTACTTCGAGCCGGCCGGTGCGAAACGCTCGGGTCTGTAGGCGGGCGCAACGATGAGAGACCGGATGCGAGATGACACCACCGCCGAGGCCCTTGCCGTGCAGTTCCGGATCTTGCGTCGCATGGGTCCTGCCGGCAGAGCGGCCATGACATTCGAGTTGAGCGACAACCTGCGAGGACTGGTCGCCGCCGGCGTGCGCCATCGCCATCCTCTCTGGGATGACCGGGCCGTTGAACGGGAAGTGATACGCCTGATGATTGGCGATGAGCTGTTCCGACGGGCGTATGGGAAGGGGTCGGTGTCGCGATGACCACCCAGCAAGAGTTCCTTCTGTGTCTAACGGGATTCCTCGGTGAAGCCGGCATACCGTATATGACGGCCGGTTCCGTGAGCAGCAGTATTCACGGCCGCCCCCGGGCGACGCAGGATGCGGATGTGGTGATCGACCCCACAGAGGATCAGCTCGAATCCTTCATCGCTCTGCTTGGGCAGAGTTGCTATGTCAGCCGGGATGCCGCCTTCGAGGCGTTGCGCCGCCGGACCATGTTCAACGTCATTGGGCTGGAGGGCGGCTGGAAGGCAGACCTCATCATTCGCAAGGACAGGCCCTTCAGCCGCCAGGAGTTCGAACGCCGCTGTCGAATCGACGTGATGGGCCAGATGCTCTGGGTGGTCACTCCGGAGGACAGCATTCTCAGCAAGCTCGAGTGGATGCGGGGACGCGAGTCTGAGATACAGTATGCAGATGCGTTGGGAGTGGCCATTGCCCAGTGGGGCATCCTGGATATGGAATATCTTGGCGCGTGGGCCAAAGAACTCGGTGTTGAAGATGTGTTGACCGGCCTGTTGCACGAGGCCAAAGCGAAGGCCGACGCAATCGGCTGATTCGGGAGGTGGCGGTTTGAAGAAAGCGTTGGGTGGCAAGTTCATCGTGCTGGATGGGCCGGATGGGTGCGGCAAGAGCACGCAGACACGACTGCTGGGCCAGTGGCTGCGCGAGCAGGGCGTGGCGAGCGCGAGCTTCCGCGATCCGGGAACGACCGTCATCGGTGAGAAGATTCGCGAGATCCTGCTGAGCACGGCCCACTATGCGATGACCACGCCGACGGAGGTGTTGCTCTACATGGCGGCGCGTGCCCAGCTCTGGGTCGAGGAGATCGCGCCGGCCCTGCGGGAGGGCAAGTGCGTGCTCTTGGACCGCTGGCTTTCGAGCACGTGCGCCTATCAGGGCCACGCGGGGCGGTTCGGCGCGGAGAAGGTGATCGCCATCGCCACCGGTGCGCTCGATCGGGTCTGGCCCGACCTGACGATCGTGCTCGACGTGGACCTGGCGGTGGCGGCCAAACGGCTCAAGCGGACGCTGGATCGGATGGAGCAGAAGGGCGACAACTATCATCGAGAGGTTCGCGATGGTTTTCTCAAGCTCGCCGAAGGCCGGGAGGATTTCGTGGTGATCGACTCGGCCGCGGGGATCGACGCGGTTCACGAGCGCGTCGTTGCTGCCGTCCGGCGGTTGGGCGCGTCGTCCCAGCGCAAGGCGTAGGACCGACAGGACGAATGGGACCTATGCCAATCTTCACAGGTGCGAGTTCACACAGCGTGGTCTGAATATGCCGTTGAAAGATATCTTCTGTCAGGACGGGGCGATTGAGATCTTGCAGCGCGGGCGCGCCGCCGAGCGTGCCGCACATGCCTATATCTTCGCCGGACTCGAAGGGGTGGGCAAGTACACGACGGCCCGCGAATGGGCCAGGCTCCTGCTCTGTAGCAGTCCTGCCACCTCCGGCCGTTCCGATCACCCCTTTGCCGACGGTTGCGGCTCGTGTGAATCGTGCACTTTGTTCGAGAGCGATGCACACCCCGACTACTCCCACGTCTACAAGGAGCTTCTGGAGTTCACCAGAGACGGCAAGGGACGCAAGCCGCCGGTGGAGTTGCCGATCGACGTCGTCCGCGAATTCCTGCTGGAGAAGGTCGCCATCCGTCCGACGGTGTCCGCGCACCGGGTGTTCGTCGTCAGCGAGGCCGAGAAACTGAACGCCTCCAGTCAGAACGCGCTGTTGAAGGTGTTGGAGGAGCCGCCGCACTACTGCACGATCATCCTTCTGTGCACCCGCCTCGAACAACTGCTGCCGACGACCAAATCGCGCTGCCAGATCATCCGGTTCGGACCGGTCGCGGAAGACCGGATTGTCGGCCGGCTGGCCGAGATGGGGCTCGACCGCCCCCGCGCCCAGTTCTTCGCCAGACTCGCTCAGGGCAGCCTGGGACTGGCCTGCCAGTGGGCCAGGCTGGAGGGCGGAGGCTTGGCCCTGTTCGACGCCAAGAAGACAATCGTCTCTGCCGTGGCGGGTCTTCAGCGGGCCGACGTTCTGGAACTGGCCGAACGGCTCATCGCCTGTGCCAAGGAGATTGCCGCCGCCTGGGCCGACCTCGACAAGGCGGTCAGCAAGAGCGATCTCGCCCGGCGGGCACAGAAGACCGTCATCCAGATCGTCCTTTCCGCGTTTCATGATGCGATGCTGGTCAACGTCGTGCCGAAACACCCTCTGATTCACTTCGATCAGGACAGGGAGATCGCCCGCCTGGCGAGCCGGCTGGACCCCGAAAGGGCCGCCAAGGCCATCGACGAGGGCTACGAGGCTCTCCGCTGGATCGACGCCAACGTCAACGAGAAGCTAATTTTCGAGCGGCTGTTGTTTCGTCTGGCCCCGTCTGCTATAATCCATCCAGCGCGTTAGTTCCGTGTAGTTCTCCATTTACGGGATTCCCGTTTCCATCTGGTGTATGGTGGACTCCCGGTTAGGATTGTCGATATGACCGAAACCACAGTCAAACAGAAGCCGATCAAGGGCCGCAAATACCTGCTGGTTCGCTACGGGCGGATGAATGCGCTGGGCCTGTTCGAACATGAGGAAGTGCAAGTTCCCAAGACGCCGGCGCGGGTCGTGGTCAAGACGGACAAAGGGCTCGAACTGGGCTACATCGTCGGCCAGCCGACCTCCTACAAGGATGGACGCTTCCGCTTCACCGACGAGCAGATTGCCAGCTACTTCGCCAACAGCGACATCAATTTCGTCAACGAGATCGCCGGCAAGGTCATTCGCATCGCGACCGCCGACGACATCAGCGAAGAGCAGCACCTGACGAAGATCACCGACGAGGAGATCGCCTGCTGCGAGCGTTTCGTCAAGGAATTGGGGCTGAAGATGAAGATCGTCGGCGCTGAGCACATCTTCGGCGGCGAACGGATCGTGTTCTACTTCATGGCCGAAGGACGCATCGATTTCCGCGAGCTGGTTCGGCGGCTGGCCCAGGAATACCAGACGCGGATCGAGATGCGTCAGATCGGTTCGCGCGACGAGGCCAAGCTGCTGGGCGACGTCGAGAGCTGTGGCCAGGAATGCTGCTGCATCCGTTTTCTCCAGTTGCTCAAGCCGGTGAACATGCGGATGGCGAAGATGCAGAAGGCGACGCTCGACCCGTCCAAGATCTCCGGCTACTGCGGCCGGCTCAAGTGCTGCCTGCGCTACGAGGACGAGACCTATACGTCGCTCAAGAAACGGCTGCCCAAGAGAAGCACGTGGGTACAGGCCAAACGAGGGGAAGGGAAGGTCTTCGAAGGCAAGGTCGTCGATACCCAGATTCTGACCCAACTGGTCGTCGTGGAGTCCGAAAACGGCGAGCGGGCGGCGTTCCCCGTGGATGAGGTCACGATCCTTCCGGCTCCTCCGGTTCGCCCGGAGAAGCCCGAGGGCAAAGAGCTCCCGCCGCCCCGTCGGCCCCGCCGCGGCGGCGATCCCCGAAAGAGATAGACCCTAAGGACGATACATGCCTCGACAGATCGTAGTCACTTCGGCGCTGCCCTATGCCAACGGCCCCATCCACATCGGGCACCTGGTGGAATACCTCCAGACCGACATCTGGGTGCGTTTCCAGAAAGCGTGCGGCAACCGATGCTTCTACTTCTGCGCCGACGACACGCACGGCACGCCCATCATGATCAGCGCCCGAAAAGCCGGTATTACGCCGGAGGAGTTGATCGCGCGGATCCACAAGGAGCACAAGGCCGATTTCGACAGCTTCCGCGTCGAGTTCGACAACTACTACACCACCCATTCGCCCGAGAACCAGCAACTCAGTGAGCTGATCTTCCAGCGGCTCGACCAGGCCGGTTCGATCGCTCGGCGCGACATCGAGCAGACCTACTGCGAGAACTGCAAGATGCCGCTGCCCGATCGGTACGTGCGCGGCACGTGCCCGCGCTGCGGCGCGCTCGATCAGTACGGCGATTCCTGTGAGATGTGCGGTTCGACGTATCAGCCCAAGGACCTCGTCGATCCGCGCTGCGCCACGTGCGGCGCGGCGCCGGTGCTTCAGACCTCGAAGCACTACTTCTTCAAGCTGGCGGACTACGAAGACCGGCTCAAGGCGCTGCTGGGCGGCGGCCACACGCAGAAATCCGTCGCGAACAAGCTCGATGAGTGGTTCCAGGCGGGACTGAAGGACTGGGACATCTCCCGCGATGGGCCCTATTTCGGGTTCAAGATTCCCGGCGAGCAGAACAAGTACTTCTACGTATGGCTCGATGCACCCATCGGCTACATGGCCTCGGCCAAGAACTACTGCGAGCGGCACGGCCTGGATTTCGACGAGCTTTGGAACAGCACCGACAACGAGCTGTACCACTTCATCGGCAAGGACATCATGTACTTCCATGCGCTGTTCTGGCCGGCCATGCTCATGGGCGCGGGATTCAAGACCGCCAACAAGCTCTTCGTCCACGGATTTCTCACCGTCAACGGCGAGAAGATGAGCAAGTCGCGCGGGACGTTCATCCGTGCGGCCACGTTCGCACGCCACCTCGACCCGGAAAGCCTGCGATACTACTACGCCAGCAAGCTGACCGACACGGTGGGGGACATCGATCTGGGCGTCGAGGATTTCGTTAACAAGACGAACGCCGACATTGTCGGCAAGTACGCCAATCTCGCTTCGCGGTCGGGCCCGATGCTGGCTGGCAAACTCGGCGGCCGGCTCGGCCGGCTGGATGCGGAAGGGTGCGCTCTCGTCGAGAAGCTCGCCGCCGCCAGGGAGGGCATCGTCGCCGACTACGAGGGTCTCAACTATGCCTCCGTGGTCCGTGCGATCAGCGCGTTGGCGGATGAAGCCAATCGCTACGTCGAATTGAAACAGCCCTGGGCGATGATCAAGGTCGATCCCGAGCAGACGCGGGCGACGCTCACGGCGGTGTTGAACGCCATGAAGGTCCTGACGATCTACCTCAAGCCCATCCTGCCGAAGTTCGCCGAGAAGGTCGAGAAGTTCCTGAACGTCGCGCCGGTGGGCTTCGCGGACGTGGACAGGACCCTGGAAGATCATCCGATCGGCACGTTTGAACGATTGTTCGAGAGAATTGACGAGAAACAGGTACAGACCATGCTGGAAGAGAGTAAGGAAGGCCAGGCCCCCAAGGCGGCGCCGGCACCGGAACCCGAGAAGGCGGCGGTTTCGCCTTTCAAGCCGGAAGTGACCATCGAAGATTTCGCCAAGCTCGATCTGCGGATCGCCAAGGTGATGAAGGCCGAGCCCGTTGAAGGAGCCGACAAGCTCCTGCATCTGGTCCTGGATGTGGGCGGGACCGAGCGGAATGTCCTGGCGGGCATCGCCAAGGCTTATCAGCCCGAGCAGCTCGTGGGCCGGCTGGTGGTGTTCTTCGCCAACCTCAAACCGCGCAAGATGAAGTTCGGCACCTCCGAGGGCATGATTCTGGCCTGCGGTCCCGGCGGCAGCGACGTGTTTCTCCTGTCGCCCGACACCGGCGCGACTTCCGGACTGGCCGTGTCGTGACAATCAGCTCAATGAGTTCAACCGATCCGACGGGTCCAATGGAACCTGTATGGTTTCGGTCCGTGCAGAAAGGCATATGAAGAAAGGTCTCGACCAAATCGCGATCGCCGACGGCCGCTTCAGCGTGGCGGCCTTCAAGTTCGTCTACGAAGGGCTCGCCTACACGATCAAGAACATCGTCGGCGAACAGCAGCACGTCAGCGGCCAGACCCTGTGCGAGGGGCTCCGTCGAATGGCCGCCGAGAAATACGGGCGCCTTGCCCCGCTGGTCCTGCGCTCCTGGGGCCTCAAGACCACACGCCATTTCGGCGAGATTGTCTACACGCTGATCGAACACGAGTGGATGAGCGCCCAGCCCACCGACACCATCGACGACTTCAACAACGTCTATGATTTCCAGACCGCCTTCGACGACCTCGTCGCCTTCTGAGACCATCAGGATAGTTCGAGGACGTAGGCCTGGTCGCAGCGAGCGGCGAGATGGTCGCTGGGGCAGGGGACGAAGCCGTAGTGCTTGTAGAGGGCGATGGCTTCCTTCAGGACCGAGGCCGTTTCGAGCGTCACCGTGGCAAAACCCATTTCGCCGGCGGAGGCCAGCGCATCTTCGAGCAGCAGCTTTCCCAGCCCCCGGCCTCGATGCGTGCGGCGAAGGTACATCTTTCGCAACTCGCAGGTCCGGCCTTGCACGGGGTAGAGGCCATAGGCGCCGACGACCGAGCCGTCCTCGTCTTCGAGGACGCTGAATGTGCCGCCTCGCGCGAAGTACGATTGCTCAATGTCGTCGAGGTCGGCGTCGGTGCCGGCAGGATCGGGTCTCAGGCCGTACTCGCCGAGGACTGTGAACACGAGGGTTCTTACCGGCTCACAGTCGGCGTTGGTTGCACATCTCAGTCGCGGCCACATCGTCATTGCAGAGATCAAAACGCAAATGTCAAAGTTTCGGAATCGCCTTTGGCGATGGCTCCTGCGATTATGGGTTCTTGATTTGTCATTTTGGTGCTTTCATTTTGATATTTGATATCCTCTCCAGCAGGTCTTTGTGAAAGACGCCTTCGAAGGTCCCCTCCACCGGGCCGGTCATGAAGACTTCGCCGTCGGGCATGATCTCGATGTGCAACTGCCCGCCGGGCATGTGGACGGTGATGTCCCGGTCGACCAGACCCAGCTTGTGGGCGGCACAGGCGGCCGCGCACGAGCTGCTGCCGGAGGCCAGCGTGTAGCCGGCGCCGCGCTCCCAGATGCGGATGTCGATGTGGGCCCGGTCGATGACCTTCAGCAATTGCATGTTGATGCGGTTGGGAAACCGCTGGTGGTTCTCGACGAACGGCCCGATCGCGCGGGCCTGCTCCTCGCTGACCTGCTCCATCGGGATCACGCAATGCGGATTGCCGATGGACAGGCACGTGACCTGGTAGTCGGCGCCGTTGACGTTGAGGGTCTCGTTGACGACCTCGCGCCGCTCCCCGGAGACGGGAATCTCGCTGCTGATGAACGTGACCTTGCCCATGTTGATCCGGATCCGGTTCGCCGCGTCGTCCTTGACCTGCACGGAGACCGTGCCGCCGAGGGTCTTGATCTGGAACGTCTTCGAGCGGACGTATTTCTTCTCGACGAGGTACTTGGCGAAGATGCGCAGGCCGTTGCCGCTCTTCTCGGCCTCACTGCCGTCGGGATTGAGAATCCGCAGTCTCGGAATATCCCCATCGAGGAGCGGTCCGTAGAGGATGCCGTCGGAGCCGACGCCGAAATTGCGATCGCAGATCAGCCGGATGTTCGCCTCGGTCATCGCCACGTCCCGAACGTTCGGGTCGATCACCAGATAGTCATTGCCCAACCCGTGATACTTCTTGAAATGCACGTCCATTTTCCCCTGTCCCGACCAGAGTCGTTGTGATGCGATGGTCGAATGAGCCACCGTCAAGGGCGTCCTTATACTCGATTTCCGGCGCCTTTTCAACGAGGACTTCGGTCGTCCGCGCGTTTGCGCTGTTCGCGGGCGAGGTAGCGTTGGGTCCAGGGGCAGGCGTGAATGCAGATGCCGCAGATGGTCGCCATGAATCCTGCCTTGTTCAACAGTTTGACCGCCATCGCGTGGCACGCCGGCGCATCGTAGATCGATTCGCGGGCCATGCCCACCTGCCAGTTGTTCCCGACGATGGCGCTTGCAGGACAGCGGTCCACGCACCGACGGCAGTGGCCGCAGTGCGAGTCGTCCGTCGGCGTTCCTGTCTGGAGATCGGCATCCGTCAGCACCGAGCCCAGCCGCACCGCCGGCCCGTACTCCTTCGTGACGAGCAGAGCCGACTTGCCGATCCAGCCCAGGCCCGCCCGCGTGGCGATGGTCTTGTGCTGGACCGGCATCGACAGCGTCACAGGGTTGAACCGCTCGGTGGTCGATTGGACAGGGTCCGCTCGGTATCCGGCGCGGATCAGAAGGGATGCAGCGCATTCGCTCAGTTGCACCAGCAGAGCGTTGATGCGATTGTACTCGGCGAAGTATCGCGGCGTCGGACCGTTCTCGATCTCGCGGACAACCGCCCGATCCAGACGCACAGCGATGGACACCGCGCGGGGCAGCCCGCTGGTGATGCTCGCCGGCAGGGCGCTCACGTCGGCAAAGCCCACGAGGCTGGCGCCTTCATTCCGCAGTCTCCGTTCGACCTCTGCGTTCAACGATGACATTCTCCGTCTCCTTGGCTATCCGATGCCTGCCGCCAGAGTGCCTCTGCCGTTTGGGCAGACGGCGCGACAGTTGTTGCAGACGCAGATGGGCTCGCCTTTTGCCGTCCGGCTCTGCGCGTGGCTTCGGCAGAGCTTCTGGTCGACGGTCGATCCGCTGATGGCGCGCGCAGGACAGGCGTCGATGCAGCGCCGGCAATCCTCGGTGCAGAGCTGGTAGTCAGCCATTGCATCGCCCTCCAGTTCGATGTCCAGCAGGATGGCTCCCAGACAAATCCGATTGCCGAATTCGCGGTTTGCCAGCAGCGTGTTCTTTCCCATCACGCCCAGACCCGCGAGCCAGCCGGCATGCTTGAGCGACAGCAGGCCTCGCCCCTCGCAATTCGGCGCGTCCCAGTATTCGTACGGTTCGCTCGGCACGGGCACCGCGCACAGATGATCCAGGTGCTCCAATCGGATGCAGAGCGCACAAACGAGTCGAGCGACCTCCGCGAGGATCACATTGTTGATGACGCTGTAAGGAATCGGGCTGCGCGAATGGAAGGGGCCTTCGGGGACGCGCTTCGCCACCACCAGGACCGACCGGACCTGAGGGAACAGGTCTCTCGGATGGAATCCCTTCGGAGCCTGATCGAAGCGGCTTGCGGGCGCAACGCCGCACAGATCGGCGCCCAGTTGTCCTGCGATGTCTTTGATGGTCTGGCTGGCGATCATAACCATTGTCCTTTGGCGACCATGACGACGTTGCCGCCGACGTGGACGTCGATGGCGCCCTGTTGTTGTTCCGCCTGCAGGCGGATCAGGGAAGGGCGGTCGATCTCGTAACCTTGCTCTACGCAGGCGTCGATTCTGGTGCTGCCCCAGTAGCGGTGCTTGACGAGGTAGCCCGCCAGGCAGCCGTTGCCGCTGCCGGTGGCCGGGTCCTCCTCGATCCCGTAGAACGGCACGAACACGCGGACGTTCAAATCGTTCCGCCGGTCGTACGTCTCAGGGCAGAAGACCAGGATGCCGTCCTCGTGCTTCTGTCGCGATTCGGCGAAGTACCTGTCCCGGTTGACCCTCGCCTGCTTCACAGCTTCCAGGTCTTTCAGGGGGACGATGGCGAACCACAGCCCCGTCGAGACCGCCTGGATGGGGAAGCGCGTGTCGATCTGCTCTACAGCCAGCCCCAGCAGTCCCGCCATCGACGCCGGATCGGTCGTGTCCCCGAAGTCGGGCGACTTCTGCTTCATCCACAGCATGCTGCGACTCGCCTCCTGTCCGAACGCGACGGGGATCTGCTTGAGCTTCAGGTTCAGGTTGACCTGTGTGACGTCTTCGCCGATGATCTCGCGGCGGATGATGTAAGCGGTTCCCAGAGTCGGATGCCCTGCGAAGGGCACCTCCGCGACAGGTGTGAAGATCCGCACGTCGTATCCGCCGTCGTGCGGCTCATCCGACAGGATGAACGTCGTCTCCGAGAAGTTCATCTCTCTGGCAATCTGCTGCATCTCGTCGTCGGTCAGATCGCCTGCGTTTCGAAAGACCGCAAGCTGATTGCCCGCGTACTTTCGCTCTGCAAACACGTCCACGAGGTAGAAAGTCAGCGGTTTCATAGCATCTCCTTGATGATCCTGCCCAGACGGGCGATTCCTTCCTCGATGCGGCTCTCGTCGGCGTTGGAGAAGTTCAGCCGCATGTTGTGCGTCCCGCCGCCGTCGACGAAGAAGGGCGTTCCCGGAACGAAGACGACCTTTTCCCGGGCGGCGCGTTCGAGCAGCTCCAGGGCGCTGAGTCGCTCCGGCAAAGTGGCCCAGATGAACATGCCGCCTTCTGGCCGGGTGAACGTAACCTCGGGCGGCCAATGCCTCTCCAGGGCCGCCAGCATGATGTCCTTCTGGTGTTTGTACGCCGTTCGGATCAGCGCGATGTGCTCGTCGATGTCATGCGTGGCCAGGAACCGGTGCAACATCCGCTGGCAGAACGAGTTCGAGTGCAGATCGCTGGCCTGCTTGGCGACGGCGAGTTTGGCCATGGTCTCAGGGGCCGCGCAGACCCAGCCGAGCCGCAGACCCGGCGCGACGATCTTCGAAAACGACCCGAGCAGCACCGCCTTCTCGCCGAGCTCATGGCGCATCGACGGTGTCGCCGTTCCCTCGAAACGCAATTCGCGATACGGATCATCCTCGATCAAGAACGTGCCGTGCTCCTTCAGGAGTGCGGCCAGCGCCTGCCGCTTCTCGACCGAGCAGCTGATGCCCGAGGGGTTCTGGAAGTTGATCACCGTGTGGAAGAACCGGACAGGCCACGTTCGCAGGACATCGGCCAGCCGGTCGAGGTCCACGCCATCCTCCAGCAGAGGCACCGGATGAAACTGCGGCTCGTACACGGAAAACGCCTGGATCGCGCCGAGATAGCCGGGCCGCTCGATCGCGATGGCATCCTGTCCACCGATGAAGACCTTGCCCACCAGGTCCAGGGCCTGCTGCGACCCGTTGGTGATCAGAATCTCGTCGGGCGAGACGTCCAGACCTTCGGTCTTGCGGTATCGTTGGGCGATGTACTCCCGCAAGGGCGGATAGCCCTCGGTCGTGCCGTACTGAAGAGGCGATCCATCGGCCCCAGCCAGGACGTCCGCGGCGGCCTGGGCAATTCCCTGCACAGGGAAAAACCGCGGGTTCGGCAGTCCCCCGGCAAACGAAATGACCTCCGGGTTTTGCGTGACCTTCAGGATCTCGCGGACGAACGACCTGGGAATCGTCCCCATTCTCGGCGCATACGGCGATGTCATCGTGGCTCCTCTTTCTCGCAGACAACCGAATCCGGTGCTTCCTTTCGCGATGGTTCTCGCAGTTCCTTTTCCATGAACGCGACGACGAACGGCAAGTGATCGAACCTCCTGGTTCCCGTCAGGACGAAGCCGAACCGGCCGTACCATTCTTTGAGCAGCTCATCCTCGGCGATGATGCCGATTCCCACGCGATCCAGTTTCATCGACTGAGCCTGGGCCAGGATATGCCGGACCAGCGCGCTGCCATACCCTTTCGACCGATGCTCCGGCAGCACCGCCAGACGCTCCAGATAGCCGATCTCCGGGCGGGCTTTCTCCAATGCCACGCATCCGCAGACCTCGCCCCGCTCTTCGGCGAAGTAGTATTGCACGCCTCGTTCGAAGTCGGCTCTAACGCGTTCCTCGGTGTAGAAGGCCGGACTTTTCGGACAGTTTTTGTGCGTCAATCCGAATCGCCGGGCCACGGTGGCACACGCGCGTCGCAGAACGCTTACTACTGCTTGCGTTTCGTTTGTACGAGCCGGTCGAATGGTCATGGTTCATCTCCTCAAACGCCTGTCACGCGACTTCTGCGCTCCAGAAGGACCACATCGCGCCAGGTCCCGTTCATCCGTCCGATCTGTTCCCGGATGCCGACGGTCCGGAAACCGCACTGCCGGTGCAGCGCCAGGCTCGCGGTGTTTTCCGGAAAGATGCCCGCCTGGAGCATCCAGATGCCAGCCCGCTCCGATTCCCCGATCACCGCTTCGAGAAGGGTTCTGCCGACCCCCTGGCCTCGCGCCGACGCCTTGACGTAGACGCTGACCTCCGCCACGCCCGCGTAGACGCGACGATGCGAGACCATGCCGAGCACGATCCACCCGACAACGCCGTTGCGCGATCGGGCTACGAATCGGCAGTGCGGCAGGTGCGTCCGGTCGAACTCCTCCCAGCTTGGCACGGTGTCCTCGAATCGGGCGTTGCCGGTCGCGATGCCCTCGCGCAGGATCAGGGCCACCTCGGGCCAGTCGGATGCCACCATCATTTCCACTGCGATTTCCATCGTGTCACCTTTCCGCGGTGTTTCGGTTGGACGGCGGATCGATCTCCAGGCCCATAAGATAGGCGTCGTAGAACCGGCCTGCTATCGCAAACTGGCGGGTGAACACGCCTTCTCTGATGAAACCAAAACGCTCGTAGAGGCGAATCGCCCGCTCGTTGTCCGTGCGGACCCTCAGGCCGATCTTGCGGACGATGCCGGAATATCTCGCCCACTCGATCACGGACCCCATCAGCGCGGTGCCGAGACCGAGTCCCCAGTGCCTTTGTAGCACGCTGATGCCCGATTCACCGGTATGCCTCAGCCTTCTTCTGGAGTCGCCCGTGAACCCTGAAACACCGGCGATGCGGCCCTCAACTTCCGCGACGATCAGCAGCTTGTTGTCGGCGCTGCGATGCTCTTCGATGAACTGACGTTCCTTCTCCAGCGGCCAGTCCAGGTCACCCTGGCCCATCGCCAGGAAATCCGTTTCCGCTATCACCTGGTCGAGATACTCCAACACAGCCGCCGTATCATCCAACTCGGCCTCGCGGATCGTCGCGACCCGGCCGTTTCTCAGGGTGACCTCTATCTTGTTCATCGTTCATTCTCCCGCGAGGAAGCCAACCGAACGGGTTGGCCTCTTCGCTGCATCATTCCTGACTCTTCTTCATGCACAGGTAGCTCGCGAGGAACTCGTCATGGTAATCGGCGGTCTGGACGCGGAAGCCGGCTCTCTCCAGAAGGCCCTCCATGATCCAGTCGCACGTGCTGTACTCGTCTCGCACATGCGTCTCGGATTCGCTCCGTCCCCTTGGCCCCATCTGCTCGTGAGTCTTGCGAACGAATCGCTCGACGCTTCGTTCGTATTCGCCGGCGTCGAACGAGAAGACCACATCGAACAAGAAGAGCCGGCCGTCGGGCTTGAGCATCGACGCCAGACGCCGCAGGGCGACGAGTTTCCAAAAGTCGGGAAGGTGGTGCAGCGCCGCCACCGTGCTGATTGCATCGGCGGGTTCGGCCTCGTGCTCGTACGTCAGAAAGCCTGCCCGATGGAACTCGACGTTTTTCAGTCCCATCCTGCGGGCATTTCGCTGCGCGCGGCGGAGCATGGCCGGCGCCACATCGACCGCGTGGACCATTCGGCAGTGTCCGGCAGCGTACAGGGCAAACGCCCCGGTCCCACAGCCCATGTCGATAACCGTCGCCGACGGACCCACGCCCAGACGGGCGACGATGTTCTCGGCCTCCTGGCCATAGTCCCGGAAAGAGCGGTGATGCCGATCGTAGAGCCTGGCGAGGATCGCGCTGTTGTAGTTGACGCCGCAGGCTTTCGTCTCGTCGTAGAGCCACGCCGGCCGGCGTGCGGCCTCAAGGTTGTCCGCATAGTGCATGCAGTACTCGATGTCCATCTCTCTGACCCCTGTCATCCGACAAACCTCTCACGTCCTCGCAAAGCGTTTTCGTTTTGCTGGTCCGCATATAATGAAAAAAGCCTTCCAGGGTTTCGTGCTCCCTGAAAGGCTTCGCTGGTTGATTCACAAGGCGATGGAGATCCTTCTTAGGGAGCACCCTCCACAAAGCACAGGGCCTTGGCTACAATGACGCGGATCGTCATCGAAGCCACGGCGATGGGCGCGCAGGCCTGCGGCCTGGTCACATGGTGACCTGTGAACCGCCTGGCCGTGTTCTTCCCAAGATGGACCATATACGTAATCTCGTCAAAACCTTGACTGCAACTTGAATTTATAGATACAGTCTATCCGAGTCAAGGGAAATGGCCGACAAAAAAAGAAAAAACAGGGAGATTTCCCGCCGCCCCCGAGTGGCGGGGTCGGCGTTCAAGCGCCGGTGCGGCGCGACGGGATCGTCACGTCAGAAACCGCAGGAGGACTTCCTTGAAACAGGCTTGCCCGGCTTCGAGATCGGCCAGAGCAATGTGCTCGTCGACCTGGTGGCACTGGTTGGGCTTGCCTGGTCCGTAGATGACGATCGGGGCGCCCAGGGGCGCCAGATGGGGCGCATCGGTGGTGAAGCCGATGGCATTGGTCTGATCCACGTCCACTGCCGAGCAGAAGCCCTGGACGAACTCGCAGTCCGGATCGGTCTCCATGGCTCCCGCACAGCGGACGACGGACAGCGTCGCCTCGAACCGGGGGACCTCGGCGGTCAGGCGGGCGAGCATCCGCTCGACGTCGTAGCGGATGGCGTCGGTGTTCTGTCCCGGCAGGGTGCGGACGTCGACGCCGATCGCGCATCGATCGGGGACGATGTTCATGGCCTCGCCGCCGCGGATGGTGTTGATGCTGACGGAACACTTGCCCAGTTCCGGATGCGGCGGGAAGTCGACTTCGTAGCGTTCGAGTTCCTCGATGACCCGGCGCATCGACACGATGGCGTTGATCCCTCGCTGCGGCATGGAGCTGTGGACCGCCTTGCCCCTGGTGGTGATTTCCAGCCAGAACAGGCCGCGATGGGCGGTGATGACCGCAAGGTCCGTCGGCTCGGGTATGATCACACCGGCCGGCTTGGTCAACCGGGAAAGGTCCGCCGCGAATCGCTGCACTCCCGCGCTGTCCGTCTCTTCGCCGGCGGTGGCGGCAAAGACGATGTCGCCCTGGAGTTCGACGCCGGAGGCCGCCACCTCGCAGATCGCGCCGATCGCCGCGGCGATTCCGCCTTTCATGTCCACGGCGCCTCGCCCGTAGACCTTTCCGTTCACTTCCCGGCCCTCGAAGGCAGGATACGTCCAGGGGTCTTCGCCCGGTCCGACCACGTCGAGATGGCAGACGAACAGCAGGCCCGGCCGTTTCCCAGCCGATGGAACGCGGGCGATAACGTTGGCCCGGTTCGGGCCCCACGAATCGATCCGGCACGCCACGCCATGCCGCTGGAAATGGTTGGCGATCACCTCCGCCGCCGCCTGCTCCCCCGTATCGACAGTGGACCGGGCCCGAATCAGTTGTTGCAGCAAGTCTTTCATGGCCCGCCAATTATACACGGGGTCCTGCCGGAAGCAACCGGCGTGTCCCACGCCCTTTCAAACCGTAGCGACGAGTGTCGCCGACGCGATGCGCCAAAAATATCTCACAAACACGCGATGTTTCTATTGCGGACGGCGACAAATCCGCCCATAATTCAGGATTAAAAGGTTGTGGCTCGACCAGAGGAGCATAAATGGGACCTGTACTGAACGGGTTGATAAAACTTCAGAGTGTGGAAAACCGCTTGCGTGCCGCCAAGGCCAAGCTTGCCCGTTGTCGAAGAAGCGTCATCGTCCAGGAAAACCAGGTTCGAAGCCTTCAGAGCGCCCTGGAGGCCAAGAAGGAGGAGGCTCAGCTCACCAAGGTGCAGTGCGACCGTCTGGAGCTGGAACTCAAGTCACGAGATGCCGAGGTCAACAAGCTTCGCGCTTCGCTGAACACCGCCAAGACGAACAAGGAATACGCCGCCGTTCTGACCATGCTGAATACGACCAAGGCGGACAATTCGAAGATCGAGGCGCAGATCCTGGAGTTGATGAAGGCGGTCGAGGCCGACGAGGAAGAGTCTGCGGCCATCCGCAAGCAGATTGAAGAGCAGATTCAGGTGCTGGAGGACATTCGCAAGAAGGCCGACAGCTCGGCCGGCGAACACGAGGCGGAGATCGCCAGGATTCAGGCCGAGTGGAATGAGGTCGCCAAGGGCATTCCCGCCAAAGCGCTGGCCGTCTTCAAACGCGTGGCCGACACGTATGACGGTGAGGCGGTGGTGAAGATCGACGAGCAGGAGGGCCGTTCGGGCGCCTACAGTTGCGGCGGGTGTTTCATGGGCGTCACCGCCGAGTCGGTCAATCTGCTGATGACGCGGGACGACATCATTCGCTGCTCCAATTGCACGAGAATTCTGGTGCTCGGCGAGTCCACGGACTGAGTGGGCCGATCGCCGTCGTCGCTTCTTTGTTTGGGGAGGAACGCCGTTGTCTGCCAAGCTGATTGTCCATACCGACGGCGGCAGCCGGGGCAATCCAGGTCCCGCCGCTGCAGGCTTCGTTCTCGATGATTCCGACGGGCGTCGCCTGGCGGCCCGGGCGTTCTTTCTCGGCGAATCGACCAACAACGTTGCCGAGTACACCGCCCTCGTCCGGTCGCTGCAAGCCGCCGGCGAGTTCGGCGCCGGACGGGTCACGGTTTTCAGCGACAGCGAGCTGCTTGTCCGCCAGATCAACGGCCGGTACAAGGTCAAGAGCGACCTGATCCGGCCGCTTTTCGACGAGGCCACGGCGTTGATGAGCCGGTTCGAGAACTGCGAGGTCCGACACGTCCGACGCGAGAAGAACGAAGACGCCGACCGCCTGGTCAATCGGGCGCTGGACGCCGAGCGCGACATCGACGAGACGCCCGGGGCCCCCAGTTCGGCCCGCGCCGCCTCGTCCGATCCATCGGGTCCGCCGCTTCGCCTGGGCGTCCTTATCAGTGGTGGCGGCCGCACCATGGTCAATATCCTTGACGAGATCAGGAAAGGCCGGCTCCACGCCGAAATCGCCGTTGTAATCAGCTCCCGCTCGACGGTGGCCGGCGTTTCCAGGGCCCGCGACGCCCGACTGCCGCTGGAGATCGTCCGTAAGAAGGATTACCCCGACGTCGACGCGTTCAGCCGAAGGATTGAGGAGGTCCTCGCCGCCGCCGGCGTGGATCTGGTTGTGCAGGGCGGCTGGCTTTGCCTCTGGAAGATCCCCCGGCAATACGAGAATCGCGTCCTGAACATCCACCCCGCCCTGCTGCCCAGCTTCGGCGGCCAGGGCATGTGGGGCCACCACGTACACGAGGCGGTGCTCGCCGCCGGATGCAAGGTCAGCGGCTGCACGGTCCACTTCTGCACCAACGAGTATGACAGCGGGCCTATCGTCATTCAGCGAACCTGTCCGGTGCTCGACGACGATACGCCCGACGCGCTGGCTGAGCGCGTCTTCGAGCAGGAGTGCATCGCCTATCCGCAGGCGATCAAGCTGTTTGCCGAAGGCAAGTTGCGGATCGAAGGCCGGCGCGTGAGAGTCATCCCATAGCGACCGGCGAGCAGGGGGATGCCGTGACGCCATACAAACGATCGCTGTTGATCCAGTTCATCGTCGTTGGCCTGGCGACCGTCACCGCCGTCATCGCGATGCTGCACCTGAAAGACTACGTCAACCGCTCCGAGGCGATGCGCGCGATGACCCAGCTCGGACAGCGCGTCCTGGCCTACCGCTCCGAACGCGGCTCGCTGCCCCCGCAATCGTTCATTGATGACGTCAAGGACGATGTGGACGGCGCCGTGCGGATCGGCAATGTGCGCTACCGCGCGCTCTGGATCGGCCCGGACGCTCCGGCCGGGACCATCCTGGCCTACTCGGAGAAACGCCACCCTTCGTCCTTCCTCGACGACGGCTTCGTCGTCCTGCGACTCGACGGCTCCGTCGAGTGGATGCCCTGTGCCCGGTTCGCCGAACTCTTCGCCACCCAGCGAACCGATGCCGAAGTTGAGTCTCTCAGCGAAGGGGCAAAAGCCGACTGAAGTTGCGTCGCGACTCTGGCGCCGCGATTCTGCAACGGTCCGCCGACGCGAGTCGCACCGTGGGAAAAAGAAAGGCCGTGGTCAGGGGGCTGACACACGGCCTGTGGGTTCCGTTGAGACATCGCGTCACTTGGACTCGACGACCTCCTTCTTGGCCTTCTCGGGCTCGGCGACCTGCTCGCCCTCGAAGTTCAAGTGCTCCTCGTCCTGGACGTCGATCTTGACAAGGTTCTTGCCCTTGAACCGACCGGCCAGCACCGCCTCGGACAGCGGGTCCTCGATGTAATGCTCGATGGCTCTTCGCAGCGGTCGGGCGCCGAATTCGGGGTTGTAGCCCTTTTCGATGAGGAATTCCTTGGCCTGCGGCGTCAGGTCGAGCCTGAGCCCGTACTCGGTGAGCCGCTTGAAGACCTTGGCCAGCTCGTACTCGACGATGGTTTGGAGGTCTTCTCTCGACAGCGGCTTGAAGACGATCATGTCGTCGACGCGGTTGAGGAATTCCGGCCGGAAGTGACGCTCCACCTCTTTGTGCAGGACGTCTTTCATCTTCTCGTAGTTCGACTCCGGCGTCTTCTTGCCGAAACCGAAGCCGGACTGGTTCTTGATCAGCTCGGCGCCGATGTTGCTCGTCATGATCAGGATCACGTTCTTGAAGTCGATGCTGCGCCCGAAGCTGTCGGTCAGGCGTCCCTCGTCCATGATCTGGAGCAGCATGTTGTACACGTCCGGGTGCGCCTTCTCGATCTCGTCGAGCAGCAGCACGGAGTACGGCCGACGCCGCACGCGCTCGGTGAGCTGGCCGCCTTCTTCGTAGCCGACGTATCCCGGAGGGGCGCCGACGAGCCGGCTGACGTTGTGCTTCTCCATGAACTCGCTCATGTCCAG
>CAZNSM010000058.1:0-27478 GCA_964575615.1 uncultured Pirellulales bacterium
GCCACGGCTACGGCTACGGCTACAAATACGGCAGCTACGCCAAAAAACGCGAATCCTGACCGCCGAAATCGTGACATGACCGACTGAGGACCAGAGCAGTCGAAGCGCTGCTCATATTCTTCGTGCCTGGTTCATGGAGAACTGCCTCGTTCTCTGTGCGGGACTCGTGTCAGTCACCAAGACGCATCTGGACAAGATCGTGCAAAGCGGCACAAATCAAATCACGGCCATGGTGTCCACCATGCGGCCTTGGCAGTGGATCAAGAACAGTTTCGTTCTGACCCCACTCCTGTTTTCCGGCCAGTTCAGCAAGCCTGATGAGTGCGCCAGGGCGATTCTCATCTTCGTTGCTTTTTGCCTGGTGTCCAGTGCAATCTACGTTGTTAACGACCTGTGTGACCGGCACGAGGACAGGCTCCATCCAATGAAGAGGCTTCGGCCGATTGCCAGCGGCGCCGTTACGGCCGGAGCAGGGATCGTGATCGCCACAGTCTTGACCGTGATCGGCTTCACGGCCGCAGCCGCGGTAAACCGCATGGCGTTGTTGACGGTGATGACGTACTTCCTTGTCACCATCATGTATTCGCTCGGCTTGAAGCATGTGGCTATTCTTGATGTAATGATTATTGCTGGTGGATTTGTGCTCCGCATCATCGCGGGTAGTGTCGCCATTGGTGTCAGCCCATCCCACTGGTTGGTTCTGTGTACCATTATGTTGTCACTTTTCCTCGGATTCTCGAAGCGTCGTGTAGAATTGACCGCCCTTGTCAATTCTGGCCAGTCAACAGCATCTACAAGAGTCGTCCTCCGCGATTACAGCGTGGCCTTCCTGGATCAAGTTATTGCCATGGTGACGGCCGCTACGATTGTGTGCTATGCCCTTTACGCTGTAGACGCACGCACGCGCGAAGTCTTTGGGACGCGCGCTATGTTGCTCACCTTTCCGTGCGTGATGTACGGTCTCTTCAGGTATATCTACATAGTCTACCATCTGAAACAGGGCGAAGATCCCACCTGCACTCTCTATAGGGATGTTCCTACCATCCTGAACATTCTGATATGGCTACTTCTATCGCTGAGTGTCGTTCTCTACGGAGACAGAATGGCTCTGTTTTCTGAGCTGACGTGATTCGTAAGGACGATCCGTTCCAGCCCGTAGAACGTGTCTCGGTCAGATCGTATCTTCTGTCCAATTGACCCTGCTTCGCCGATCAGGGACTGTCGCTTCGCGAGGAATGCCAATGAAACGTGCAACAGTAGCGGTGGTAAAGACGAACGCGCAAGATGTCTTGGCGGATATCGATCGCCTGGTCGAATTGGCGGGCATTGACGATGCGTTGCCCTCTGACAAGGCAACCATCCTGAAGGACAATATCTCATGGCATATGCCGTTCTTGAGTGCCAACACCACGCCTTGGCAACTGGAGGGGGTGATCCGGTCGCTCCAAGGACGAAGGTACAGCGATATTGTATGCGTCGAGAATCGCACGGTGGTGACAAACGCTGCCAAGGGAGAACGTCTGAACCGGTATACGCACGTGCTGGAGAAATACGGGATCCCCGTGAAGTACAACTTTGATCCGAAGCACATGCAATGGGTCCGATACGAGCCGAAGACGCCAATGCTGGTGCTGGACCGGATCTTCCCGAACGGTATCTACATACCGGATTTCTTCTTTGACAGGAATATCATTCATCTGCCCACGATGAAATGTCATATCTATACCACCATGACAGGGGCGATGAAGAATGCCTTCGGGGGGTTGCTCAATCACAAGAGGCACTACACGCACAGCGTAATCCACAAGACACTGGTGGACTTACTGGCCATTCAGAAAGAGATTCACTCCGGCATCTTCACCGTGATGGATGGGACCGTTGCCGGAAATGGCGCCGGACCTCGGACCATGACACCTGTAGTGAAGAACTACATGCTGGCCTCATCGGACAGCGTCGCAATTGACGCTATTTCCGCCCGCATGATGGGATTTGAACCGATGAGCATCTGCTGCATTCGCACGGCTCATGAACAGGGGTTGGGTGTGGGGCGTTATGACGAGATTGAGGTCGTGGGCGAAGATATATCTGAAGTGAACTTTCATTTTGAACGGACCGACAACGCCGTCTCGCGTATCGGTAAGCAGTTCTGGTTTGGCCCGCTCAAGTCTCTGCAAAAGCTGATGTTTCACACGCCTCTGGTCTACGTTTTCATCCTGGGGTCATTCTTGTACCATGATTACATCTGGTGGCCCATCGAAGGAAAGCGTCGCATGAGACAAATCGCCAACTCCGAGTGGTATAAGCTCTTTCAGACGTATCCGGCCTAGAGCCAGCCTGGTTGGTCTCAGAGCGAGAGACGACGATGAACGCTGATGTGAACCAAAGAGAGTGCCTACGTACAAGCTTGTCCGCATATACCCCGCCGGGTGAGCCCGCGCACATGACGTGTCTGCACGAACTTGATGGTGCAGACAAGGTATTAGTTGGTGCGGCATTGGTCATGGTTGCCGCGGGTGTTGCTGTTGCATTGTTCGCCCCGATCGAAACGCTTGGCTATTGGACCAACGACGATACCTACTACTACCTTCAACCTGCGCTGAACGTAGTGCAGGGCAGAGGTGTCACATTTGATGGAATGAATCCCACAAATGGCTTTCATCCTTTGTGGATGCTTATCGTCGTGGGCCTCGCGGCCATTACCGGAGCGGACCACGAATTGCTTCTCAGAGCAATCTATGTGATTCTGACTCTGCTGCTCGGAGGTTCGGTGATTCTGTGTTGGTTCTCTACGAAGCGTCTCGCCGGCGTCATTGGGGCTGTCATGGCGATGTTGTGCTTCTTCCATCCATCGGTCTCGCACCAACTGCTCAACGGCCTGGAAAGCGGTTTGCTGGTATTCATCGTCTTTCTGTTGCTGTGGGCCAATCACAGGTATGCTCTTATTCGTCCAGAAGCACCTATCGCGAGAAAACTTGTCTTTGGCTTGTTGCTGGCCATGATATTCCTGTGCCGCCTGGATACCGCTTTCGTGCTCATCGGCATAGCGGTCGCGGTGTGCATATTCCACGGCCTCATCACCGGATCACTACGGTCTGTGTATGGCCTTTTCAAGGCGTACTGGCCGGTGTACGTCGTGTTTCTGTTGGTCGTCGCGCCGTACTTCATCTGGAACTTCCGGACAAATGGCCACTTGAGTCCGCTCAGCGGCGCGCTGAAGAGCTCCTTTCCACACCCAAGCGGAGATCTGGGGCGAGCGTTGAAGCTTCAGTGGCTGCCCTACAGCGCGTTCATTGTCCTCTCGGTAACATGGGTAATGCGGTCACTGCTGCGCAATCGCGGAAAGGCAAGAGCGCTCTTCGCGAACGGAACCGAAGCTTGCGCTGAATGGACACTGTGTGCCGGCGTATGGCTCGGACTCGTGATGCACTTCGTGTACTGCCTTGCGTTCACGACCTGGGGGGTAATGTACTGGACGTTTGCCAGCTATGTTCCACTGGGCCTGATCGCAGTAGCCTTGGTCTGTGGCGGAGTTGTTGATCGGTTCCGCCGCCGTCGTGCAGTTGCCATTTCCGCGGCGGCACTCATCCTGGGCATCTGTGCTGCATCGCAGGGGTTCATGTCGTATGAGAAGGGAGACGTCCATGCGGTGTGGCACGATGCGGCGGAGTGGGTCCGTGAGAACACGCCCGAAGACGCCGTCTTCGGCATGACGGACTGCGGCTACTTCGGCTATTTCAGCCGCCGCTCAACCGTGAATCTGGACGGACTTATCAACGGATACGAATACCAGGAAGCTCTTGCCGGACGCCGGCTGAAGGAGTACTTCGCGAAATGTGGAATCGACTACGTCGTGGACTACGAAGTGGACGATGATGGACGTTCGACCCACAAGATCAAACTGGACTACCCGCCCGGCCCGGACCGCTACGTACTTCTATCGCTGCCCATGTCAGACTGGGTGTATGCCTCGCAGCCTTACCGTCAAAGCCGGATCACGAAATCAGATGAACCGGCGATCCAATTCATCATCTGGAAGTACGACCCCAATCAACTTCAGCGGTAGCCGATAGCCACCGCTATTGTTTGTTGACGTGGCTCCTATCACGATCTGCCGTGTAAGAGGCTGGCCGGATGTCTGCAGCGTCGCCGGGAGACCTGAGGTATTCGATAGCGTCATAGCACGATCATGAGACGAGTCCCGACATCCTGTCTTGACCTGCGATGGCTTCCTATGGCCGCTGTGACATGGGGCTCCCGGTTGGTGATAGGGCATTTGCACCGACGGCCTGGTTGCCAGCGTGTGCGCAGGTGCCTGTCTGTGGGCGGGCGTATGCGTCTTCCTGTTGGAAATACTCGTGTTTGACATCTTCCGATGGTGTTCATGGCCCTGACGTCGGAGCAGCCCGGACATGGCCGCGTCACGAGCGAGTAGTGATATGAATAGATGGTATATTCTGGTTCTTGCATTGATCTTGAATGCCGGCGCGAATATCCTCTTGAAGCTCGGCGCGAAGACTCCGGCGGTGTCTGCCGCCTCCTCAGGGTATCTCGCTCGCGTTCTCGCGTTCTGCAACGGTCCTACGGTTTGGGGTATCGTGCTATTCGCGGCAAACGTGCTCGTCTACCGCAAAGCGCTCGAGCAACTGGATATCTCCGTGGCCTACCCCGTCATGGTCTCCGGCGGCTTGATCCTCGTCACATTGGCAGCTCTTGCACTGCCAGCACTGAGTGAAGAGGTCACTGCCGTCCAGGTACTTGGGATCCTCCTGATCGCCACGGGCGTCTGGTGTGTCGTCGGAACAGGTGGGGCTGCTGGTTCACAGTGAGACCGACTATGGGCCACATAGCTGGAGCATTTAGGATGTGGGCCTTATCACTCGTGCTCCATTCCTTGAGGGTGGATGTCCTCCTCTGGGAATCCGCATGAATCGTTTTGTGAGCTCGTGATGGGTCATCGCCTCCTTGGGACCGTCCGACAATGAGTATTCGAGTCACTGTGCTCTATCTGCTGGTAGCGGGCCTGTCCATATATGCATGGAAGGACTGGCATAGGACTCTCTGCGGCCTGATCGTGATGATGGCCATTATCCACCATGAAGACATGCCGAGGATGATGTTCGGGATACCTGGTCTTAACGTGTGGAATGCTCTCTTAGGCGTGATCATGGTGGTCTGGGCGTTCAATCGCCGGCGCAGAGGTCTCACTTGGGACATGCCTCGCCATATCAGCGTCCTACTGTTGCTATACCTTGGCGTTGTCATCGTTGGCTTCCTCCGCGCCGTCATCGACCGCAGTCACATCGAAGCATATCCGGTTTATGGTCTGGTTCTTGATTTGTTGTTTGATACGGTGAAGTGGGTACTGCCCGCGATTCTTCTCTTCAACGGTTGCCGATCACGAAAACAAGTTGTCATGACTCTCGTCTGCGTTCTTGCCATGTATGTTCTGCTCTCTGCGCAAGTGATCAAACGCATGCCTTGGGAGTCTGCCTTAGGTGGAGCGGGTGAAGGGATCCAGCGAACTCGCCTGAAGATATGCAGTGCTATCGGCTATAGTTCTTGTGACATGTCCACTGTCCTGGCAGGAGCTAGTTGGGGTATGTTGGCGGCTCTACCGCTGCTCCGAGAGAAGAAGTACCGACTCATAGTTTTGGTGGCAGCTGGCGTAGTGACTTTCGGTCAAGCGTTGACAGGTGGCCGAGCCGGATATGCGGCTTGGGGAGCTACGGGGGTTGTGCTGTGTCTGCTGAAGTGGCGAAGATACTTGCTACTCGCCCCTGTGGTGATCATTCTCCTGGTGACCCTCCTGCCCGGCGCTGTCGACCGCATGCTCTATGGGTTTGGCAGGACCGATGCTACCGGGCAGGAGATTGTCGATGACTACGAGGTGACATCCGGGCGGACGCTGGTCTGGCCGTATGTCATCGCCAAGATCGGCGAGGCGCCCATCGTCGGCTATGGACGGCTGGCGATGAACCGTACAGGTGTGACAGACCAGTTGATGTTGGAGTTGGACGAGCCATTCCCGCATCCACATAACATGTACTTGGAGACCTTGCTGGACAATGGAATTCTCGGCTCGACGCCTATTTTCTTATTCTGGGGTATGATGCTCTTCTATTCAGCAAGACTGTTTCGCAGCGATAATCGTCTGTACACTGCCGTTGGCGGCTTGTCGCTCGCTCTGATGTTGGCGCAGTTGTTTGCAGGCGTCGGCGCGCAGCACTTCTATCCGAGAGAGAGTACATTCTGTGTCTGGATAGCCATGCTGCTGGTCCTACGGCTGCACGTCGAGGAAAGACGCGCACAAGGTGCATTGGCGACTCAGCTCATCTCAGATACCGCAGATGCAATGCCACAGCAACAGGTTGCCTTCGCCCATAAGGAGGAGGCGGTTTGGCAGTGACGCGACTGGCCTATATCCTGGCAGCCAGTCATTCCGGCTCGACACTGCTGAGCATGCTGCTCGGCTCTCACCCTCAGATCGCCACGATCGGCGAGATGAACCTCTCGCCGCGTGCGATGGGCGACCTCGATCGATATCGTTGCTCCTGCGGGCAGTTCATCCGTCAATGCGGCTTCTGGCAAAGCGTGGCGGAGGCCATGCGTCGTCGCGGCGTGGCGTTCGACCTCGCCTGTGCCGGAACGGACTACCGCGGGGCGGAGTCTCGATACGCCCGGCGTCTACTCAAGCCGATGCACAGAGGCAGGCCTCTCGAGTACATCCGCGATATAGGCCTGTCACTCTCGCCGGCGTGGCGAAGACAACTGGCAGAGGCTCAGCGGCGAAATGCCGCCCTCGCTTCGACTGTTACGGAGCTGGCCGGAGCACAGCTTGTCGTCGATTCCTCCAAGGTCGGCCTGCGCCTGAAGTACCTCCTGCGCAACCCTGAACTGGATGTGAAGGTGATCCGTCTGGTGCGTGACGGCAGGGCGGTCGCGCTGACCTACATGGACCCGGCCGGTTTTGCCGATGCTCGAGATCCGAGCAGACGGGCCGGCGGCACAGGCGGCGACCGCAAGGGCGGGCGGCTCTCCATGCATCAGGCCACCTACCAATGGCGTCGCTGCATGGAAGAAGCCGAGCACATCGTGGGACGTTTGGACCGATCGCGATGGATCGAGGTCCGCTATGAGGACTATTGCCGCGAACCGGACGCGACACTGAGCCGACTGCACGAGTTCCTCGGCGTCGGATTTGGCCAGCAGCCCAAGGACTTTCGATCCGTCGAACAACACATCGTTGGCAACGGCATGCGCCTCGATACCACCTCCGAGATCCGACTGGACGAACGCTGGCGGGATGTGCTGACAAGACAGGACTTGCAGGTATTTGACAGCGTGGCCATGCACATGAATCGCAAGTATGGTTATGCATAGAGCGCCCAGTCAGAATATGCCCAGCCCCTCCGTGACCGAGACGCATTCCAGTGTGGCCCCTGTGGTCGACACACAGCCCGACCTGACCGGCCGCAGCTGGCTTGTCTCCAACGTCCTCTTCAGTTGGGCGGCGCATTCGGTTTTCATAATGGCGGGCTTCATCATGCCGCGCATGATCGACCGGCGCCTGGGGCAGGACCTGCTCGGCGTGTGGGACTTTTCGTGGTCGCTGGTCAACTACTTTCAGTTGGTTCGGGCATCGATTGGTTCATCTGTCAATCGCTACATCGCCAAACACCGGGCCACCGGAGACAACTCTGCGGTCAACGAGGTGGCCAGCTCGGCAACCTGTGTGCTGGGTGCCGGCGGCCTCTTGGTCATGGGCCTGACCCTAGTCCTTTCGCTGCTGGTGCCCGCTTGTTTCGCGGATCGTTTGGGGCCCCATGTACGTGAGGCCCAGTGGGTAGTGCTCCTTTTGGGGGCCACCATGGCGGTGCAGATATCCTCCAGCGTGTTCAACGGCATTCTTACGGGTTGCCACCGATGGGACCTACACAACATCAATACGAGCGGCTGGTACGCTGTAACGGCAGTTGCGATGGTTGCCGCTTTGTTGTCCGGCGGTGGACTGCGGTCCTTGGCGGCTGTGACTCTGGTGGGCGAGGTTCTGGCCGCCGTCAGGCGGGCGGTCCTTGCCTATCGTGTCTGTAAGGGTCTCCAGTTGAGATCCAGACTGGTGCGTTGGAAGACGGCTACGAGGCTTTTCGCCTTTGGCGGCAAGACGTTGATCCCTACTGTATCAGATCTGCTTCTCAATCAGACGATTTCCATCCTGATTGTGGCCTACCTCGGCCCGGCAGCACTGGCGTTATATAGCCGGCCCCGCTCCCTGATTCTGCACGTGCAGACGCTCGTCAGTAAGATGGCGATGACTTTGACGCCCACGATCAGCGCGCTGCAGAGCAGGAAAGACCTCGGTGAAATCAAAGATTTGGCGATAAAGTCAGCGCGGTTTTCGCTCTATCTATCTTTGCCCATGGTGCTTCTGTTAGCGGTCTTCGGGGGAGCGATCATGAGGTTCTGGATGGGCCTTCGGTATGCCCATGGCTGGGTGCCGGCGATTCTGGCCATAGGGTATCTTCCGGTCATGGTCCAGTTGCCGACGCTATCCATGCTGACGGGTCTCAATGCACACGGTCGAGCAGGCATCGCCCGTTTCGTGGCATCCCTTATTTCTGTTGCGCTGAATGTCTTGGTGCTCAAGTACCTCAGGTGGGGGCTTGCAGGGACGGCACTTGCCATCACGCTTCCATTGGCAATTCTGAACCTCGTGGATATCCCGCGGCTGCTGTGCCGACGCGTTGGTGTTGATCTTCGACATTATTTCTCGGCGGTGGTACTTGGGCCAATGCTGCACACACTGCCTTTTACTGCCTGCTTGGTGGGAGCACGCTTAATTTTCCATACGAGACCACTGATGGGCTTGGCAGGGGGCTCTGTGGTGGGGGGAGTCATTCTTGGGTTCCTGTACTGGCGGTATGTGGTGCCCGATCGAGTCAGAGCTCGGCTCCCATTCTTTCGGGTCGCAATACCATGAAGACGGATTCTGAAAACGAGATGATTCGGGGCAAATCCCTGACGGGAATCCACAGCAAAGCTCTCAGGATTGCCATATCGAGCAGGACCGCGCTCTGTGTTTTTCTGGTATCGGCGGTCCTTTTAGGGCTGCTGCTATGGAGAGAACGTGATCGATGCGGGTCGTATTTCACGCAGGCAACGATCTGGGCACCCCCTGTACTGGTCATAAGCAGCGACGATTGGGGTGGGATAGACGCTCCGGAGACGGTCGAGGATCTGGACAGACTCTGCGACGTGCTGAAATCGGTGACTGATGTGCAGGGCAATCCCTTGGTGCTGACTGTCTATTTGAATCCAGCCGAACCCGATTTCGAGGCAATCACAGCAAGTGAATACACCTCTTATTCACACAGGTACTGCTATCGGGACAAGCCACGGGTTGCGCAGCGACTTCGCGAGCTTCATGAGGCTGGGATCACCGACATCCAGTTCCATGGCAGAGAACACTACAACATCCCGCTCTGGCTTGGCCTGTTGCAGGAAGATCGCCCTGGTTTTCGTGAGGCGTGTGTCGGGGGACGTATTCCTTGGCGCGAAGGACCAGGTTGGAATGTCGAAGCTGATCCACGTCTGCCATTTCTGCGTCAGTCTTTCGTCGATGCATCAAGTTATCCGCCGAAGGCGTTGTCTATCGGGCAGCAACGCGACATGATTGCTTCCGGTGTGGCCATGATGGAGGCCGAGTTGGGCATCAGTCCTACCGTTTTGACACCTCCCGGGTATGGACACGACATGAATACGCTGCACGCGATGCAACATACCGGTATGTCATATATCGACTGTGTCCGACGGGCTGTCCCCCAAGTCGATCCATCTGGAAGCCTCTCGGACAAGGGGGCGCGTTGGGATTATGGAGTAGAATTCGCCGGTGTGCAGGCGATCATTCGAAACGTGCATTTCGAACCACAACGCACCAGCATGTCCCGCCGCCGGTACGCCCGCCTAACCATGCGGGCGATTCGCCAAGTACTCCAGGCGGGACAGCACGTTGTCATCTCAAGTCACCGCTGGAACTACATTGGCACCGAAAATCCTGACCGTGATGGTGATGTGGCTCTCCTGCGCGACCTTGTCATCAGGATCAAGCACGTTGCACCGGATATAGTGTTCCTGAGTGCATCAGATCTTGCAAAGCATCTCTATGAAGGTGGGGTAGGTGCTCGACGTTCCATAGGACTCCAGAGCAGAAATCTCTCCAGAGCAGAGAGAATCGCGCATGGTGTCCATTGTTGTTGGTCCGGCCATCCTCGAATACGAGCCGCCGGTCTGCTTTCTGCGGCCTCGTTGCTTTGGCTGTGTTCCCTTGCTGTGTTGCATAGGCGACGTGCGTTCCACTGAATGTGTGTTGCTCCACTGGAGGACCCGGTGAACGGAACAAAACCACGGATATGCTTTGTTGCTCACAACGCCTATGGGGCGTTGGCGGGAGGCAATAGCGGCCATATCGGCGGGGTGGAGCGGCAGACGTCGTTGATGGCCAAATGGCTGGCCGGGCGGGGCTACCACGTGAGCATGATCACGTGGGACGAAGGGCAGGCGGACGTAATTGAGATTGATGGAGTACGGGTCTTCAAGCTGTGCCGCCAGGATGTGGGAATCCCGGGACTGCGGTTCTTCTGGCCGCGATGGACCAGCCTGAATGCGGCGATGAAGCGCGCCGACGCCGATGTATATTACCAGAACAACGCTGAGGCAATCACCGGGCACGTGGCCATGTGGTGCCGCCGACATGGCAGAAGATTTATATACTCGGTCGCGAGTGACACTGAGTGCGAGACATCATTGCCTCGAATGCATTCACGTCGCGAGCGCGCTCTCTATCGCTACGGCCTCAAACATGCCGACAGTGTGATCGTTCAGACCCACAAGCAGCAGCAGATGCTGCGCGAGGGTTTTGGATGCGATTCGACGATCCTTCCCATGCCGTGCCCAGGTCCTTCGGAGACGGAATACGCCGCCTGTGAACAGAATCGCAACGGCTCCCTACGGGTGCTCTGGATCGGCAGAGTCTGCGAAGTAAAGCGGCCGGACCGACTGCTGGAGCTGGCCCGGTCGTGCCCGGATGTACACTTTGATCTGGTGGGTCCGGCCGGCGACAGCGAGTACGCCCGCAACATATGTGAGCGGGCGCGAACCCTGAAGAATGTGACCGTCCATGGTCCGGCTTCGCGGGACCGCGTGGCGGAGTTCTACCGACGGGCCAAGCTGCTGTGCTGCACATCCGACTTTGAAGGGTTTCCGAACACCTTCTTGGAAGCCTGGAGCTATGGGGTCCCGATTGTCTCGACGGTCGACCCGGACGGCCTCATTGCGGAGAGAGGACTGGGCCGAGTTGTAGAAGACACATCCGACCTGATTGGCGGAACGTGTGAAATGCTCCGATCTCCGGAACAATGGGCCAGAGCGTCAAAAGCGGCCCGGGCCTACTACATGGAACATCACACCACTGAGAAGGCGATGGTAGGATTCGAGCAGGTCTTCGTGGCATTGCCGCCTGGGGCTGTAGTGCAATAGGGCGAAATGATGCGCAAAGATGACACTTCTGCAAGAGCACGTCAGTTTGAAGTGGAACGCCAGCTCCGCCGGAGGATTCTATCGAGCTCCAGGGAGAACCGATGCCTCGTCGTGGATCAAGTATATCATGAGCTCTTCGCGAGATGTCCGCATCATGGGAGGCTGACCGAGACTGCGGAAGTGCGTATTCGACAAGGCAGAATGAAAGCGCGCTTGATTCTGCCACTACTGAAGCCAAAGACGGAGATTCTGGAGGTGGGGTGCGGGACTGGCAGCGTGCTCACCGCTTTGATGGAGATGGGATACAAATGCGCAGGTATCGAAGCATCTCGTGAGATGTTGGACATATGCACGAAACAGGGCTTGGAGGTTGCCTTTGGGACGGCCGACCACATCGAGTTTCCCGCCAACTCATTTGACTTTGTATTCAGCCAGGAGGTTCTCGAACATCTGCATCCTGAAGATGTTCCGCTCCATTTTTCCGAAGCGTTTCGTGTGCTGCGACCGAATGGCATTCTGGCAGTTGAGACACCCAATCGTCGTACTGGGCCCCAAGACGTGTCCCGAGGCTTCACGCGCGTGGCGCAGGGCTTGCATCTCAAGGAATGGGGCGTGTCGGAGTTGGTATGCTTATTCCGGGACTCTGGGTTCGCCAATATCCGAGGACTATTGGCTCCCCAATTCTTAGCCCGACGATCACCGATAGTTCATCGTATTAGTCGAGTCCCAGCGCGTGTGAAGTATGTGCAAGACTGGGTCTTGGTAGTCGTTCCTATGAGCCGACTGAAGAGGCTTGCTGGCAAGATCCTGGGCTTAGATGATATCTTCCTTTTTGCCAGGAAGCCTTGTGGCGATTGAGCTGGACGGTTTTGGTGACACCATGGAGTCTCATGATGAAGCTCAGAAGTCGATGGATTCTGGCGAGAGTACTCGACCTGACGGTGCCGGGATGACTATGCTTGCGAGGACTATTCGCCTGTGTGTGGTGCTGGTAATTGACGATCTGGAATTCGGTGGCGCGCAGCGTCAGGTCGTTGAAGTGGCGAACAATATGGACCCAGCCCGCTTTGACGTGCACGTCTGCACATTGTCTGACTACGTGCCGCTGGGCAGCCAATTGAGAGACTCTGCGACCAAGCTTCACACCATTGTCAAGAAGCACAAGATGGATTTCGGAGTTGTGCTCCGTCTGGCACGCATGGTGAGGACATTACACGCCGACATCGTTCACAGCTACTTGTTCAGTGCCGATATCGCCAGCCGCATGGCTGGTCGGCTGGCTGGCACGCCAGTCGTCATAGGTTCGGAGCGCAACACCGACTACCTCCCGAAGAAACGGCACGTTCTCGCCTACCGACTAACGCGAGGGTGCGTTGACCTGACAATTGCCAATTCGAGGGCGGGCGCGCAATTCAACAGCAAGACCTACGGACAACCGATCGCCGACTATCGAGTCGTCTACAACGGAGTGGACACGGAGCGATTCAAACCTCAAGACAAAACCGCAGCGCGCGCTGGGCTGGGCATTGCAGCCTCCAATCATGTTGTAGGCGTGTTCGCGAGTTTCAAGCCTCAGAAGAACCACGCAATGGCGCTTCGCGCCTTCGCAAGGGTGCTCCTTTCCTTCCCTGATGCCAGACTACTGTTGGTTGGCGACCAACTCTATGGAAATATGAACGGCACGGCTGACTATCACAGCCGGATGGAAGCCCTGATCGATGAGTTGGGAATCCGTCAGCACTGCATGTTCCTGGGCAATCGCAGCGATGTGGAGCTGATCTACCCGGCGTGTGATGTGACGGTCCTCTCGTCGTGGTACGAAGGGACGCCGAACGTTCTGCTGGAGTCGATGGCCTGTGGCGTGCCGGTGGTGGCGACCAACGTCTCCGACAATTCGTATGTCGTCAAAGAGGGCGAGACCGGTTGTGTCGTCGAATTGGAGGACGAAGAGGGGATGGCTCGGCGTATCGAGCAGTTGTTAACCGATGCCGAACGACGACGCGAGATGGGGCAGAAGGCTCGCGACTGGATGGCGACAGAGTTCTCCCTGGAACGGCTCGCCCGAAACACGGAGGCGGTGTACCTTGAGGCCCTCGGCCGGAAGCGCAGAGGTTAGGATGCCGATTGATACAAGGTGCGAGAAGGAACGCTCCGCAAACGTGCAAGTGCAGCTGCGGGCGGTGCCGTACCCGTATCGGGCGATACTGGCGATTTGCAGCGATCTGGATGAGACGCCGGACCGGCATGTATATTGGGAGATCATGCGATTTCTCAACACGACCGACCAGACAGCGATGGGGCCGGGCGTGGGCTTAGAGGTCGGCAACACGATCTACTTTGACATGCCGCCGGATCAGTTTGCCTACTGGAACACCGATGATGCCGGCCGACAGATGGTCCGCACGCTAATCAAGAGCGGGCATATCGATTGCCTGCACTCGTACGGTGATCTGGCCACGACGCGTGAGCACGCGGGCAAGGCGCTGGACGAGCTGACACGTCACGACTGCAAGCTCCAGGTCTGGATCGACCATGGCAGGGCCGCGACGAATCTCGATCCGGACATCATGCATGGCCACGGCGACGAAGTCGGACATCCCGCCTACCACGCCGATCTGACGACAGACTACGGCATCCAATACGTCTGGCGCGGACGCGTCACGAGTGTGATTGGGCAGGATGTTCGGGCACGATTGGCCGGGACGTTCCTTGGCGCGCATCCGGTCGCGTCAGGGCGGACGCTGCTCAAAGAGGCGGCCAAGAGAAGGCTCGCGCGAGCTGGCAACGCAAAGTACGCCATGCACGGCCCGAACGAGACCTTGCGCTGCGCGACGCTCCGCGACGGCAGGGGCATCTACGAATTCATGCGGTGCAACCCACACTGGGGCGGCGTCAGCTCGTGCGACCAGGGCCGGCACATCGGCAAGGTGCTCACGTGCGAAATGCTTGACCGCCTTGCCGAACGCGGCGGGACCTGCATTCTGTACACCCATCTCGGCAAGAGCGATGATCCCCGTGTGCCGTTTGATGCAGAAGGCGTGGCGGCCTTTCGCCACCTGGCGGAGGAGTTCCGAGCCGGGCGGATTCTCGTGACGACGACGCGTCGCCTGCTCGGGTATCGGCGTGCCCTCCGCGAGATCGAGTATTGCTGCACGTGCGGCGGGCGCGGCCTGAAGATCGAACTTATCAGAAGGGCTGGCAAGACTGACCCAGAGGGCACGTCTCCCGCCGACCTGGACGGCCTGACGTTCTATGTCCCTGATTCGCAACCTGTCCGTGTGGAAATGGACGGGGCGCAAGTTCCAAATCTCCGACATAACCCACCGGACTACACAGGCCGCCCCAGCGTCTCTATACCCTGGCCTAAGCTGGAGTTCCCCCAACTATGAACGGCGAGTCTCTTTCCGAGATCGGCACACCTGCGGAGGTGTCCACCATCATTTCGGACGAGGGTGCAGCAGACGGCGCGAAGCCATCCGTTTCGTTTGCGCGGCGACTGCGCCGGGCAGGATGGCACTTGCTGGTCCGGCAGATCACGTTGTGGTCTCTGATCGCCATCCGTGTTGCCGGCTGGATCGGCCGCCGGCGGCGGCCCATCGGCCCGGATGGCTGCGAGATCATGCTGACCGGTCGCTTCGATTCGGCCAATTGGATCTTGGCTCACCTGGGTCCCCTGTCCGCGTCAAAGGAGTGCAAGCGCCTGTGGATGGTCTCGACGAATCCCGTGCCCGAACTGCCCAAAGTCGTCGCCATCTATCCGCCCAGATGGCTGATCAAGATCGTTGGTGCCACGCCCGCCCGGCTCCTGACGTTTACCTGGGCGGCTATGCGCAGGCATCCCGACTTTGTGGGTGGGTTCCATCTCGTCCTCAATGGGATCACCACAGCCATTCTTGGCCCGCTGGCAGGCGCACGCTCGATGTATTTCTGCGTCGGTGGCCCGGCGGAGATTCAGGATGGGGGGGTCCATTCTCAAGACAATCCCTTCTCCAAGATGGAGACGCCAGATAGCGTTGTCCAGAAGCGGTTGCTGAGAATCATTTCGAAGTTTGATGCAGTTATCGCAATGGGTACAAGAGCGGTGACATACTTTCAAGGGCAGGGAATCGACACGCATTTTCACGTTGTATCCGGCGGCATCGACTCGCATCGGTTCGGCGTAGAGGACGCGCCGCGTTCGATCGATCTGATCCTCACCGGTCGGCTTGTGCCCATCAAGAGGATAGATATCTTACTTGAGGCCGTCAGATGTATGACGGAATGCCTGCCTGATGTCCGGGCGGCGATTGTCGGCGACGGCAAATTACGTACTGAGCTGAAACATGCGGCGACCGCCCTCGGGATACAGCACAATGTCACCTTCGCTGGGCACCAAGAAGATGTGCAGGACTGGCTTCGCCGGGCCAAGATATTCGTTCTTACATCTGATTCGGAAGGCCTGTCGCTGTCGATGATGGAGGCGATGATGTGCGGCGTGCCGGCAGTAGTCTCGGATGTAGGCGATCTCGGCGATCTCGTCGAGAACGGGGTCAACGGTTATCTCGTTCCACGCCGCTCACCGAGACTCTTTGCCGATCGTCTCGTGGAACTGCTCTCCGACGAGGCAAAGCTAGAAAGCTTCTCGCAGGCGGCGCGCCGCTCAGCCTTACGCTATGAAACGCAGGCCACAATTCGGCAATGGGATGTCATCCTGGCAGACATGCAATCGACAGAAAGTAGATAGGCCATGCCTCGCCTGCGTGACATTCTGAAAGCAAGCTCGGTGGCAATCTCCACCAACAACGAGAGCTATCCCACCCAACCTCCGTATTCGCCTGACAGAAACTATGCAGAGCATCCTTTCGGTCCTGACACACTGACAGGGGAGCCAAACCATGCATGTGCCGGGGTTCGGGAGGCACTGCGGCTGCTTGAGCTTGATGCCGAACACTATGGGCGAGCGGACTGGAATCCGCTGGGCGGAATCGTTCACCCCGGGCAGACGGTGGTGCTGAAGCCGAACTTCGTGCGCGAGTTGCGCGAGACGCATGAGGGCCATGACGACTGTCTGATTACGCACGGCTCGATCATTCGAGCGGCTCTCGACTACGTCTACATCGCACTGAAGGGGCAGGGTCGGATCATCATTGCCGATGCCCCGCAGAATGATGCGGACTTCGACGCGATCCGGCGAATCGCTGGACTCGATGAGATCCAGGAGTTCTATCGACAATCCGCTGGCTTCGAGGTGGAGGTCTACGACCTGCGTCCGGAGAAGGCGAAGAAAATAGACGGTGTGATCGTCGGGCATGAGCCGCTGCCGGGCGACCCGGCGGGCTACGTGAAGGTGGACCTGGGCCATCACTCCATGTTCGCGGAAATCGAGCACCTGTGCCATCTGCTTTACGGCTCGGAGTATGACACCCGCGAGATTCGCAGCCATCACACAGGCGGCGTGCACGAGTACATGATCTCCAGGACGATCCTCGACGCCGACTGCATCATCAATCTGCCCAAGCTCAAGACGCACAAGAAGACCGGCATCACCGTGTGTCTGAAGAACCTGGTGGGAATCAACGGCAACAAGAACTGGCTGCCGCACCACCGCGAGGGCATTCCCTCCCAGGGAGGCGATCAGTATGCCGACGACGGGATGATACATCGAGTTGAGCGAAAGACCATGGAGTGCTTTCGCAAAGTGTTCCCGCTGTTCGGTCCGCTGCGGCGGATTCTGGCCGGACCCATTAAGTCGCTCGGCAAACGTGTCTTCGGCGACACGAACAAAGACACCATTCGTTCGGGCAACTGGTATGGCAACGACACCGCTTGGCGAATGGCGCTCGATCTGAATCGAATCCTGCTGTACTCGGACAACAAAGGCAGTATTCAGGATCACCGCGCCCGACGCGTGTTCTGTATCGTCGACGGGATCGTCGGCGGGGAGGGCAACGGTCCACTGGACCCGACACCCAAACGCGCCGGAGTTGTCCTCGCCGGACAGAACCCGGTTGCCGTTGAGTTAGCCTGTGCCGGCCTGATGGGCTTTGACTGGCAGCATCTGCCCCTGTTGCATCGGGCTCTTGGCGCGCATTCATTACCGATAACAGCTTTCAGTGTCGACAACGTGATGTGCAGGCTGTCCGGAGATCGGTGCGCGCCCGTAACGAGCCTGTCTTCCGAAATGAACATGCGCTTTGCCTCTCACTTTGGCTGGCGGGACCGCATAGAATGTGGCACGAGCGACGGGCTCACATCCGCGCACAATGTACAAGAAGAGGCAGATGCTGTGACAGCCGCTTGAGAAGCGATAGAGTCCTCACAGATGAAGCGAGCAATCTCACGGAAGAACATGCTGCACGCGGCGCCGGCCTTCCTCAGAAGCACGGTTGGCCGGCTTCTGGAGCCCATCCCGGTGCCGTGGCTGCTGGGCCGAAGGTTCCGGGTGGAACGGAACCATGTTCAGGGTGCGCAGCGGTGGGCGATGGAACAGGCTCGAGCCTACCAGTTGGCCAGGCTTCAAGAGATGCTGACCCTAGCTTATGAAAAGACGATATTCTACCGACGCTTGTTTGACGCTGCCGGTTTCCACCCAAGTGAGCTGCGGCGTCCGGAGGATGTTCGAATTCTTCCCACGATCGACCGCCACGTCATCGCTGACAATCAGGCGGATATGTGTACAAAGAGCGTGTCATCACGCGATGTCGATCAGTTGTCCACAGGCGGGACGAGTGGCTCCCCACTGCATTTCTACGCAAATGCAAGCCGTTCCATGGTAGAATACGCTTATCTGACGACGAGTTGGGAACGGGCGGGCTATGTGCTCGGGATGCCGATGGCCGTGCTGCGGGGCCGTGTGGTGCGCGCAGATCGCGATGGGCTCTATCACGAATTTGACCCCCTTCTGCATCATCATCATTACAGCAGCTTCCACATGTCTGATGAAAACATGGGGCGATATGTCGAGCATATGGCAACGATAGGCCCATGTTTCCTGCACGTGTATCCATCGACCGTGGCCGCCTTGGCCCGGTTCCTCCGCCGTACGGGCATGCATGCCCCCTCCAACATTCAGGGCATCATTGCCGAGTCGGAGATTGTCTATCCTGAGCAGCGAGAGATGGTTGAGAAGGTGTTCAATTGTCGATGTTTCTCCTGCTATGGACACACCGAGAAGCTCGTCCTTGCCGCCGAATGCGAGCATTCAACCGATTACCATGTCTGGCCCACCTATGGCTATTTCGAGCTTCTCGACGAACAGGGCAATCCGGTGACGACACCGGGCCAGCGTGGTGAGATCGCAGGGACGGGCTTTATCAATACGGTCATGCCGTTCATTCGCTACCGCACCGGCGATTGGGCGACGTACGTCGGCAATCGCTGCGAGGCGTGCGGCCGTGAGCACACGATCATCCGAGACATCCAGGGCCATCGAACCCAGGAGGTTCTGATCGCGGCAGATGGCTCGGAGATCCCGTGGACGGCCCTGAACATGCACGACGACACATTCATGCAAGTTCGCCAGTTCCAATTCACGCAGGACAAACCGGGCCAGGCCGTTCTCCGTCTCGTGCCGGCAGAGGGGTACGGAGCAGCAGCCTCGGAACGCATCGGTCGCAATCTCGGCCGCAAGCTCGACGGCCAACTGACGTTCGGCATCGAACTGGTCGAAGCAATCCCGTTGTCGGCCCGGGGCAAGGCCATCTACGTGGACCAGCGAATCCCGCGAGCGAGCGTTCCCCGGGGCGAGACCGCCGAACGGTAATACACGAGCGATCTGTGTGGACACTGGATTGATGGTAGCGATGGCTCCGGCCGTGCCGGGGCTTACGCCTCCCCAAACAGGATGAAAGCAGTAGACAGTTCTCCGGCCACCAATGGCACATAATCCGGGGGCAGGTCAGGTTCAGGTCTGGAATGGAGAGAGCCATGGACATACGCCACAGCGTGGTCTACCAAGAATGGGTTTGCCCCAGATGCAAGGGGCCAATCGATTTGCAGGCTGAGACGTACCACTGCAAACAGTGTCAATTGTCTTTCTCGCCCTGTCTGGGCATACCCGATTTCAGATTGCACGACTACGACTCTGAAAACCAACTGCTCCTGGCGAAACGATATCTTGACGGATGGGATACGCTGACATATGAGGCCATGGTCCGTATGCGTTTCTCGGGTCTTCGAGAAAGAGCTTTGGCTGCCGGAAAGAGACCTTCCGAGATATGCAACAGTGATGAACAAGCACACCTTGCATCCTACAAGACACGGGGAAGATATCATTTGAAGATCGTCCAGAGCACCCTCCAGCACATGGGACAGAAGACCCACATTTCGCGTTTGGTCGATGTTGGGTGCGGATGGGGCCGTGACCTTCTACACCTTGCGGCCATGGCTGATCAAGTCATCGGCGTGGATGTATCTACTTTCAGCCTTCTGCTGACGAAGAAGCTCCTGGAGGAAAACAATGTCGGTAACGTCACTTTGGTTCTGGCTGAAGGGCAATCTCTGCCACTGCCGACGCAGAGCGTGGACGCAATGAACAGCAGCGCAACGATCGAGCATTTTCCTGCGCCTGGCGATTTCTTGCGGGAGTGTTCTCGCTGTTTGGATGAGTCGGGATGGCTATTCCTCTACTATCCAAACCGCTTCTCCATCTTGCCCGAGACGCACACCGGCATCTGGGGTTTGGGGTTCTGGTCGAAAGCCCACCAGCAGACAATAGTCCAGAAGAGAACCGGGGGCCAGTGGGATGTTACACTCTTCTCACGCAGGAGTTTTCGGCGTCTCCTGAAGTCCACATTCGATTCTGAGCAGGTCTGTATCACAGGTATGCCGACCGGTATTGAGGAGTTCTGCCACACCAGCAAGTTTGCTGAGATGTTTCCCGTCGTGGCACACGCTGCTCGGTTTATCCTGCCGGTTGTACGAGTCATTCCTGGTTTCGATAGAGTAGTGAGTTCTGTCGCTCCGGTCCATTTCGTGGCCGTCGCTCGAGGCCGTAGGCCATACTCTTCGGCGAGTCAGTAGTCCAAAGGAATCGCCCGCATTCTCTCCGCACCGCGCACGCAAGGGACCTTTGGAACTGAGCGTAGTGCCCGGCGGGCATTCCGGTAGAGATCCTGTCGCCAGATTTCGTATACTGTAGCAGAGAGGGCAATACATAATATGACACGAATAGGTCCCATATTGTCACTGGCCGTTCTGTTGTTCGCTTGCTGCGGCGTAGCAGACGTGCAGGCGGCCGTCTACAATCTGGCCATAACGGCCACTCACGGTTCGGTAATGGTGACGCCGGAAAAAGCCCAGTACGACGAAGGGGAGACCGTCGAGCTGATCCCCCGGCCGGAGGTGGGCTACTGCTTCAGCCACTGGGCTGGCGATCTGCGTGGCAGGCGCCTGGTTGGCCGCGTCACGATGGATTCCAACAAATCCATCACCGCCAACTTCAAGATATGGACGCCGCCGATAGGAATCCCCATGCCGGAATTTGGCATCTTCGAGACCTATCGCATGTACGACAGCCCCGCCAACCGAAACCCGGAACTGACGTACCGCCAGAACGCCGAAGGCGGCTATTACACGCATTACGTGGACAACGACGATCCCAACGCAACCGACACCGACAACACCTATGGCACTGTGGCAAAACCTCGGCTCACCTTTCCAGGCAATGCCACTGTGGCAGCAGGATCTGTGGTTGAAATTCACGGGGGGCCCTACAGTGGGCTAAAGAGGTTCACATTCGCCGGGACGCTCGATCAGCCGGTGTTTGTCAGAGGCGTGTCGTTCGAGCAGAGACCCCTCATTACCAGCGAAGTGTTTGTTCGCGGGCATTGTATCATCATAGAAAACCTCGATATCGACAAGAATCGCGGCGATGGACCTGTAGTCTCTGTCCGTCCCGTTGAAGACGGAGACGCGGTTCACCACGTCTGCATCAGAAACTGCGAGGTTCACAATTATGCACTGGGTACCGGCGCGAGTGGCTCCATGATGAGCGCCGGAAGTTACTTGGCGGGCGCCTACGCAGAGGACGTTGTTTTCTACGGCAACGAGGTCAATCCGGACAACATGATCCCCCCCAATGAGGACTATGAAAAAGACATCATGGGGATAGATATAGGGAATCAGTCACGTCGAGTCTGGGTCGTGGACAACCACGTGCACCACACGTCGGGAGATTGTTTTGGAACCGGCCACACAGCGGCCTACACCGCGACGTGTTATTATGTAGGCAGGAACGTGTTCCATGATGCAAGCGAAAACGCCGTAGACCTGAAGGCCGTAGACAGTTTCGTCATCTCTGAAAACGTCATGTACAATTTTGATGGCGACTCCGCAGGGGCTGGTGGCGACGGAGTGCCTATTGTCATCCATTATGGAGGGGGCAATCTCTCTCCGAAGAATACCTGGATAGTGCATAATGAAGTATACAACGCCACCGGCTCGGGCATTCAGGTGGGTGGGGGGCAGGAATGGGACGTACACATAATTGGCAACATCATCCACCACATCCAAAATGGGGTGGTGGCAGGATACAGATTCAACAACTTCAGCGCGAATGCTGCGTCCATCTTTTCCCGACTCCTCCAGAAGGGATATGTGGATCCTAATGGCGTTGTCGCCCCAGACTTCGTGGGCGTAGATGCCGAATTCCAGTCATGGTTCCCACCCGGTTACGATGAGTTTAACGATATCGATACGGTGCTCTTGGATGCGCGCGACACCGGGGGGACCGCAACAGGGTATCGGACATGGTACTCGAAAAAAGTCCACTGGATTAACAATACGCTATACAGGCTCGACAATGGGATTGACTCGGAAGTGGCAACCTCTGGCGCTCAACTCTTCTTGCACAATAATATCATCTCTCTGGAGAACGATGCCGGCTACCACATCAAGATGGGGAACGCGACGCACAGGGACGTCTCTGAGATCACACACAACCTCTTCTATCGGCCGGGAACCACTGCGAGGATTGTCTGGGATGACTATGGAACCACGTACAATCTTGCCGAGTATCAGGCCGAGACAGGGAAGGGCGTGGGCTCTATAGAGGGCGATCCTCTGTTCTGCGACCCCGATGGGCTGGACTTTCGCGTGGCAGAGGCTTCGCCAGTCATCGACGCGGGCATTGAGGTCTCGATATATCAGCAGTTTGTATCCGCGTTTGGTGTAAGCATCACGCGTGACATCGAAGGCCGTGCACGGCCGGCGGGGGGCGGGTGGGATATCGGGGCGTATGAATATGTGCTGGAGCCCATTGAAGATCTGGCGGGTTTGGGGGCGAGTCAGAATTCGGTGACGGTGGGGTGGACGATTCCGGGGGCGGATGGCAGTTCGGATCGGCCGGGGCGGTATGACATTCGGTATGCCGCCAGCGCCATCACGGAGGCCAATTGGGATGCGGCGACGCAGGTGCAGGGCGAGCCGGCGCCGGGCGACGTGGGCGACTCGCAATCGTTCACGATCGGCGGCCTGAATCCCGGCACGACCTACTACATCGGCATCAAGACGAGCAATACGGGCGGAACCACGATATCGGACCTGTCCAACATCGCGTCGGCGGCCACCGCAAGCAGCGGCAATCGCGCGCCGGTGTTCCAGACGATCGGCGACAAGGCCGTCGCCGAGAGCGCGACGCTCACTTTCACGGTGGGGGCCTCGGACGCCGACGGCGACACGCTGACCTATTCGGCGAGCGGGCTTCCGGCGGGAGCCAGTTTCACGCCCGCGACGCGGGTGTTCACGTGGACGCCGACGAACACACAGGGCGGCACGCACTGGGTCACGTTCGGTGTCACCGACGGTCAGATCCCTGTCACGCAGACCATTGCCATTACCGTCGCCGAGGTGGTCAACAATGCTCCCGTGTTGGCGGCCATCGGCAACAAGAACGTAAACGAGGGCTCTCTGTTGAGTTTCTCGGTCAGTGCCACGGATTCCGACGGGCACAGCCTGACCTACTCGGCCACGGGCCTTCCGTCGGGCGCCAACTTCACGGGCCAGACGTTCACCTGGGTGCCGACGTACGAGCAGGCCGGCACCTATTCCGTCACGTTCACCGTCACCGACGGCGAGTTGACGGATTCCGAGCCGATCACGATCACGGTGGCCAACGTCACGCCGGACCTCACCGCTCCGACGGCGGCGGCCAGCTATCCGGCGGCGGATGCGATTCAGGTCCCGGTCAATCCGGTGATCGGGCTGACCGTTTCCGACGCCGGACAGGGCGTCGACGCCGGCACCGTGACGATCCGCGTCAACGATCAACTTGTCTATTCGGGCAACGCGGCAAGCTACCAGAGCGTCTACGGCGTCTGCCGCCGCACGGGGACGCAGGCCAGCTACCGCTACGCCTACCAGCCGGCCGAGGCATTCCGTTTTGACCAGCAGGTATCGGTCCGCGTCACGGCATCGGACCTGGCCGGCAACGCCATGACGCCGCACAACTGTTCGTTCACCACGGAGATGCGGGTCTTCGGCGACAACCGCCCGGCCAGTTGGGCCCCGGACGACGCCGACAAGACCAGTCCGGCAACGGTTTGCGACAGCGCTGGCAACATCTGGCTCGCCTACCACGCCGGCGCCGCCGGCCAGAGGGACATCTACGTCAGCAAGCTGACCCTGGGCAACGCCAACTTCGCAGGCCCGATCCAGATGACCACCGACGGCAGCGACCAGTGCTCTCCCGCCATCGCGATCGGCAGCGACGATACCCTGTACGTCGTGTGGCAGGACCGTCGACGAGGAAACTGGGACATCTACATCCGCACATCGGCCGACGGCCTGACTTGGTCGGCGGAAACGCGGATCACCGATTCCGACGACAACCAGATTCGTCCTGCGATCGCCGTCGATTCGCAGTCGCCCAATCACGCCTGCGTCGCCTGGCAGGACGACGGCGCGGGCAATCAGGACATCTACGTCGCGACCTCCAGCAACGCGTTCTCCACCAAGACAATCTCGCAGGTCACCGCGAACGCGTCCGATCAGACGGATCCCGCAATTGCTGTGGACGCGTCGAACACCGTGTATCTAGTCTGGGCGGATAGCCGCAACGGAACGAGCGATGTCTACGGGGCGGCGTCCAACAGCGGTCCCTGGACGAATGTGGCTGTGGCAACCGGGGCGGGCAGCCAGTCGGCTCCTGTCATTGCGACCGAGTCGGCCGGGACGGTCCTCCATGTCGCATGGGTCGATGATGCGGGGACGGACGCGACGATCCGCTATGCATCCTCAGATGGGATGCCCGGCAGTCCGTTGGCCGGGACGAACATCGTGGATGACACCTCCGGGGCCGACCAGACGGCGCCCTCGATTGCCGTGGCCGGCAGTACCGGCGACAACCTGAGGGTCTTCCTGTGCTGGACTGACGAGAGAAACGCCAACGCAAGCGGCCGCGATACGGACCTGTATTTCGTGGACGTCTCGGCGGGCCAGGGGACGAACGTCCTCGTGGGTGACAGCGGAACCGGATCGGACCAGAGCGAGCCGGCGATGGGAGTAGATCGCTACGGGCATCCGTACCTGCTCTGGACCGACAGCCGCAACGTCGCGGAGTACATCTATTACGCCGGCAGCACGTACATGGCTCCGGACCTGCTCGAATCCGAATTGGTGACCGCCTCGACCGGTCGGACCATCGGCGTCGTTCCGCCTGCCTCGCTGAACGATGTCTCCGTGGTGATTCCCGCCGGGGCGTGCCCGCACGATGTCACGATAACCATTGCGCGACTGCTCAATCCGCAGTCCATTTTGTCGTCGAACGTGCTATCCTACGATTTCGGACCGAGCGGCCTCCAGTTCAGCCAGCCGGTGACGGTGACCATCCCTTATCCGGCGGCCGACTACAGCGGCGGCACACCCGTGCCATGCTGGTACGTCTCTCAGACCGGGACGCTCAGCCAGCAGAACATAACGAATATCCAGGTCGTGGATTTGAGCGACACGCTCAAGGCGCTTCGCTTCCGAACGACCCACTTCACGCCGTACTATCTGCTCGAATCCTTCGTCGACGAAGACGGCGACGGCACATGGGATGGGGACGACGGCGGCAGCAGCGGCGGGGGTGGTGGTGGCGGCGGCGGTTGCTCGCTCTCCCATGCATCCCGCGAAAGCGTCATCGCATTCCTGCTTCCCTACGCGGCATTGACGATCTACATGATCCTCCTCCGCCGAAAAGACCGAAAGCAGAAGTGCGCGTGAGCGCGCCGCATTTGCGGCATCGCACCTTCGAGTGGCGCCGACCCAGCCTGTGTCTGCGACAGACGCACTGTCCCCAAGCCGACCATGACTGCGACAACCGATTGCATTCTCACCCTTGATTACGAGATATTCGGGAACGGCTTGGGTGACGTTCGGACGGACGTCGTCGCGCCGGCCCATCGCATCCTGGGTCTCTGCAACGCGCACCACGCGAAGATGACGATCTTCTTCGAAGTGGGGGAGTACTGGGCATTCGAGCGATATGACACCCAGCTTCGCGCCAGTCTGGGCTACTCGCCGTGCGAAGAGATGAGAAAGCAGGCGACCGATGCGATCGCGCAAGGTCACGACGTCCAACTGCATCTCCATCCCCAGTGGATCGACGCCGTGTACGATGGGCGTGCGTGGCAGTTGAACACGTCCCGGTGGCGGCTGGCCGACCTGTCCGATAATCCGGAGGATCACGATCGGATGGCATCCATCACCGGGCTGCTGCACAAAGGCAAAAGCACGCTGGAGGACATGATCGGGCCGGTCAAGGCGGATTACGAGTGCATCTGCCTCCGCGCGGGCGGCTTTTGCGCGGAGCCGTCGCGGCAGATCATCGCCGCTATGAAAGCACTTGGACTCAGAGGCGACAGCTCCGTAGTGAAAGGGTACAGAAAGGCCGTCGCCGCAACAGGCGCCACTCTGGTCGATTACTCACACGTCACCACAGACAAGACCGCGTGGTGGACGATGGAAGATGACCTCACCGCCGAAGGCAAACCCGGCGAGCACGTGCTGGAGCTGTCGGTCAGCGCGGAGATACAGCCTTACTGGAAGAACCTCAAGTGGACAACGGTTCGTGCAGCGCTCAGACGCAGGCGGTCGGAACGCTCTGGCTTCGCGGGGCAGAGCGAGGCGAAGAAGTTCAGTTCCGTCCCATCGTTTCGCGGCGGGCTCAGGAGAGCGCTGACCAGTCAGGCCATCATGTTCGACTACTGCAAGTTGTCCAGCCGGGACATGCTGCGGCGGGTGCAGAAGCACGCCCGATGCGGCGGCGGGCCTCTTGTGTTGATCGGACACACCAAAGACTTCGTCAACGACAGGCATTTCGAGCGGTTTCTGGCTCGGATGCGTGAAGGCGGTCAAGTCAGGTTCCGCAGCATGTCTGAGGTGATTCGAGACATGAACGGCGTTCCCATGACCAGTGTAGTCTGTCAGAATCCCCGATAGGCTGTATTTCATCCCGGCTGACGCGGGCCAGATCTGAGGCCCAGATATCTACTGCATGCGTATTCGATTCAAGCTCTTCGTCAAGAGACATATCTACGTGCCCACGCTTCGGGGCTGGCTCCTGCTGGTGGCGGCTATGGTGGGGCTGTCGTTCCTGGGTGTGTATCGTGCGTATCCGTTCCTGGCGTATGAGAATGCGGTCGACGCCGAGGTGTTCATCACCGAAGGGTGGGTGCCGGACCACACGCTCGAACGGAGCCTGCCGATGCTCACGGCGGGCCCGAACCGGTTGATCCTTGCCACGGGCGGGCCGATCGGCGCGGGGTCTCATTTGTCCGCGTACAAGAACAACGCGGAAGTGGTGGCCGCGACGCTGGCGAAGCTGGGCGTCAACGAGGAGCAGATCGTGGTCGTTCCCTACCAGGCCGTGGACAGGGGGCGGACCTATGCGGCGGCTCTCGAAGTCCGCGAATGGTTGCAGAAGAACCCCGACGTCAAGCGGGCCAATCTCGTCACCACCGGTCCCCACGCCCGCAGAAGCTACCTC
>CAZNSM010000059.1:0-27362 GCA_964575615.1 uncultured Pirellulales bacterium
AGGTCCCTGTAGAATTGCAGGGCCTGTTCGGCGGCGTGGCGGGCGGATTGGCGGTCTTCTTCGAGGGCGAAGTTCGGGTCGGTGCCCAGCCAGTGGAGGGTGCCTTCGACGTACTTCCGGAGGTAGGCAATCGACGCGGGCTCGCGGACCTTGCGGCCGTCCTTCAGGAAGTAGACCGGGCTAGTGTGGGCGAACACAGACAGCCCCCTCGGCAGCACGCGGTTGGGCAGGTCCGGATGATCGATCACACGGGCGGCCAGCCAGGCGCTGTCCGTCAGCTCGACGGTGGTCTCGACCTCGAGCGAGTAGATGCCGTCGGCGGGCGGATCGCGGTGGATCAACGGAACCGTCTTGTGGCCAACCTTGCGCCCGTTCATGACGATATCGACGGTGTTGATCGGGAGGATCGAGCGCGCCGTCGCACGGGCCTTGACGGTCTTACCGCCCTGGAACTCGACGACGTCGCCCGGCTCGCTGCCGGCCACCTCAAACTCGACGATCGGGCCGTTGGTGACGAAGCCGCGACCGGCCTTGACCGCCGCAAGCCAGGAATCATAATTGGGCGTCCCCGTCACGCGGGCATACGTCCGGTTGCTACCCAGCGGAATCTCCTCGCCCATCTTGTCCGTCCCGGCCGCAATCGGCAGGCGGAATCCCGCGTTGAGGAACTGATAATACAGGTCCATGCTCCGCATGACCGGAAACTCGGCCTGCGAAAAGCCTGCATTCTCCCACGGGCCCCAGTGGTTCGGAAACTGCGTCGGGTCGCTCCAGGTGATCAGCTCGACCCCGTCGACCAGGCCCAGGACCAGCGCCACAGGCAGCTCGGCGCCGGGCAGCGAAGAGATGTGCGACCAGAAGATCGCGCCGTTCTGCTGCCGCGTCGCCCGCAGGGCCCGCATCAGGTCCCATTGCGGGAAGCCCTTCCAGTGTTCGAGCGAGCCGCCGGCGTGCGGGTAGCCGGGAACCAGAGATTTCAGGCCCAGCAGCGTCACATGACCCATCTGCCATTCCTGGATCTCCTGGCTCACGTAGATCTCGCAGCCCGGCGTCGAGTTCTCGTCGAGCTTGCCCGTGAAACACTTGTTCGTCGCGATGGGCGACTGCGTGTCGGGCAGGTACAGAAGGGTCAGCGTGTTCAGGTCCTCGGCCCGCATCTGCGGATGGGCAACCTTGGGGACAGGCAGATGCGCGTGAATGTCGCCATTGACGTAGCCCTTGGCGCCCATGTCGATCCAGCGCCGCAGGCGGAAGGTCATCTCGGCCTTCTTCGATCCCCCACCGGCGACCTTGGCCGACAGGGGCAGCGTCTCAAAACCCCGACGGATTTCGAGCGAGACGCCGCCTTCCGGAATCGTCAGTGTGAACGAGCCGTCCATGTAGCACCAGCGTTTGCCCAGATACTCGACGTGCGCGTGCCGGCCGTCGATCTCCACGAACTTGCCGTGCACGTCCGTGACGGCCACGCGCGCCGCCAGCGGCTGCCCGCCGGCGTCGTCAACGACGCGTCCCTCCAGGCGCATCGCCGCACCCGCCGCCAACGGCGCGCTAATCCACACGACGAATGCGCAGAGTACCCACAAGAAGACTCTTGGTTTGCCGCTGTCTCGATGATTCTCTCGATATCGCATGGTCATAATCTGCGTCTCCTCGCCTGATACGTCTGCATTGCCGCCGCACACCAGCGTTCCAGATGACACGCAGCAATGATAGCTCCTCAATCCGGCTGCGCCAATCACGAGAGTTCCGTCCTTCAGGTCCCTTTGGTCCTGGGGCGGAGTTTCAAGTGGGTAGGGGCGAATAATCATTCGCCCCTGCCCACTTCAAACTTCACACTCCCGCAAAAAAACTCTGACATTCTCCCAAGAAAACGCTTGCGGGAAGTTCCTGCATCGAAGAGAATTAGACAAGGATAGCGAAGGGAATCGCTTCCGTGCGCCAGTGCCGGTGTGTGTCGTGACATGGCCGCCGCCCGAAGGCGAGCGACATGGTCGAACGGCCATGCCGGCGACCGGCAGCCAGAGGCTGCCGCCCCTGCCGTCCCGGGACGCCGGGACGACGGACGCACGGGCAAATAGACGGGATCCCGTAAAACATGTTCTTCCGCCCCCGGCGGATGCGGCGCAGAGCGTCTGCGCCCCGAATGAGGAAGCGACGGCGGGACACGTCCCACAGCGCGAGAGGACTGCGCGTGGTTACGGAGATACAGTTATGGAAGACATCCAACGAACAACCCCCACCCCCACGCAGAGCAGCGCCGCCGATCGCGTCGAGGCCCTGGAGCAGCGCGGACCGCTGGAGCGCCTCTTCGAGAGCTGGCTGCTGGACGTGCAGATCCTGACCAGCCGGATGTCGCTCGGCACGATGAGCGTCCCGGCGTATCTGGCCGCGTTGCAGATCGCCCAGAAGCGCCTCGCGTACTACGCGCCGGGCGGCGAACTCGAGCGTGATGTCACGCGCCTCGCCGCGGTGCTCGCCGGCCTCGATCCGTCCCCGGGGCCGGACGCGGGAAAACAAGAGTTTTCCGCTCCAGAATCGGGTTCTGGCACGGAAGTTGCAACTTCGAATTCGAATTCGAAGCGAATTCGAAAGTCCAGCTGTTAATCCGAAAGCGAAGTACGAATTCGAATTCGAATTCGAATTCGAGGAACCGACTTTCGAACTCGGTGGTCCGCCTGCGGCGGACTCGCATTTCGGAGAAGAAACATGAATTTTTCGATTTCGCTTCGCACTCGCTCGCTGCTACGATACGGCGTGAGCACGAACGGTTCTTTCAGGAGGTCGAAGATGGCATCCAAACCGAGGGTTCTGCGATTCGGCGTGGTGTTCGGCCTGCTCTGGCTGGTCGCATGTCCCATGGGTACGGAGGCGGTCGACGCGGCGGAGCATCCCGCGCTGCGTGACGGAACCGTGGTCAAGCGGGTTCTCGATCAGCGCCGCGGCGGGGAGAACCTGCTCAAGCCGGACGCGTGGCGGCCCTGGGGCGAAGGCTTCCAGCGAGATGGCGAGGTCTTCGTTTGCGACAACGGCGCCGATTCGCAGGTCCAGCGGGGCGCTTCGCAGACGGTGGTGCTCGATCAGGCGCAGCCCGAGCCGCTCGTGGCAACCGCGTGGAGCAAAGCCGAGAGCGTGGGCGGCAGCCGGGACAGCGACTACTCCCTGTACCTGGACCTGACTTACCAGGACAGCACGCCTCTGTGGGGGCAGGTGGCCACCTTCCGCACAGGCTCGCACGACTGGCAGAAGGCCCAGGTAACCGTCTTCCCGGACAAGCCCGTCAGGGCGGTGGCGTTCCACATGCTCCTGCGGGGACACACAGGCCGCGCGCTGTTCCGCGATCCGGAGCTGCGCGTGGTCCGAGCGCCGGCCGGGACGTGTCTGTTCGACGGCGTCGGCGTGACGCTCGAACAGTCCCCCAGGGAGGGCTTCCAGATCCGAGACGTGGCGGCGGGTTCGGACTTCGTCGCCATCAACGATACGGCGCTCGATGTGAAGCTCGAATGCCAAACGACGCAAGGCGACGTCGCGACGTTCTTTGACGTCAACCTTTGCGACACCAGCGGGAGGGACCGGGCCGTGACGCTCGTGTATGCGGTCCGCACGTCGGCCCTCCAATGGTTCCAGAATCCGCGTCAGACGATCGAGGTCGAGCCGGGCCGCGAGTATCTCGACGCCAGTCGTTTTTCCGCCGGGTCGAACGGCCGGCTCTCCCGCTATCCGTTTGCGGCAGTGGCCAACGCCGGAGAGGCGGTCGCGCTCGGCATCGACATGCGCCGTCCGGCGTTCTTCCGAGCCGGCTACAACAGCGACAGCGAAGAGCTGTTCCTGGCCTGCGATGTCGGCCTGGCGCCCGAGAAGCCTTCCACGCACGTGCGATTCTGCAAGTTCCATTTCGATCCCACGTGGGGATTTCGAGGCGCTCTGGATCGGTATTACGCGCTGTTCCCCGAGGCCTTTGAGCGTCGCATCGCCGAGCAGGGACTCTGGATGCCTTTTGCCAGGATCAGCGAGGTGAAGGACTCGCAGGACTTCGGCTTCCGATTCAAGGAAGGCACCGACGAGACCGCCTGGGACGATGCGCATGGGATCATCACATTTCGGTACACCGAGCCGATGACGTGGTGGATGCGGATGCCGAGGGAGATGGCCCGCACGCCGGAAGCGGCACTGGCCTACGCCCGCCAACTGGCCGAGGACAAAGCCGATCCACAGGCTCAGGCGCTGCTGACCAGCGGCTACCACGACGAGATGGGGCAGTTCCCCGCCCGGCTGCTCGATACACCCTGGTGCGACGGCGCCGTCTGGAGCATCAATTCGATGCCGAACATCGCGGGCGAAGTCACCGACTTCAAGAACAAGTGGAACGAGAAGCTGCGCGACAGCCTCTACGGCCCGCCACGCAAGGCCGATCTCGATGGCGAGTACATCGACTCATCGGAAGGGTATGTCACCGATGAGTTGAATTTTCGGCGCGACCACTTCGCCGCCAGCAAAACGCCTCTGACGTTCTCTGCCGACAGTCAGACGCCCGCCATCTTCCGGGGTCTGATCGCATTCGAGTATATTCGCGCGATCGCCGAGGATGTCCACGCGATGGACAAGCTCATGATGGCCAACTCCACGCCGGACCGTCTCTGCTGGCTGGCCCCGCTGCTGGATGTGCTCGGCACCGAGACCGACTGGCACCCGAGTGGAACCTGGCGGCCCATGTCGGACGACGACCTGCTCTATCGGCGCGCGATGTGCAAGGGCAAGCCCTTCTGTTTCCTGATGAACACACGCTTCGAGGAATTCTCTCACGAACTCGTCGAGAGGTACATGAAGCGCTGCCTCGCGTACGGGATGTCCCCCGGCTTCTTCAGCCACAACGCCTCGCAGGGCCACTACTTCACCCGGCCGGAACTCTACGAACGCGATCGCGACCTGTTCCGAAAGTACGTCCCGCTGTGCAGGCAGGTCGCCGAGGCCGGATGGGAGCCGGTCACAGGGGCGAGAGCTGACAACGAAAGCATCTACGTCGAGCGATTCGGCGAGCAGTACCTTACCGTCTTCAACAGCAGCGACCGGCCCTGCGTCGCGAGGATCACCCTCGATGGATCCCGGCGCGCCGGGACCGCCGCCAGTCAGGAACTGGTCCGCGACCGAACCATCCCCTGGCAGAACCAGCAGGCCGAAGTCCCCCTCGGCCCCGAAGACGTCGCCGTCTTCCAACTCCGCTGATCCAGCGTGAGGCGTGTGAAGTGTGAAGTTTCAAGTGTGAAGTTTGAAGTCCGCCAACGGCGGACCTCGCAGTACTTCAAACTTGAAACTTCAAACTTCAAACTGGAGACTCTCAGATTCGAATTTCGGATCTGGCATGCTTTGTACGGCGCTTGACAATAGGGCAAATCCGGCGTAAACTCCTGATTTCCATACTTTTGCAGCTATCGAGGAGCCTTAAGGGTGTCAGAGCCAGTGGTAACACGTTTTGCCCCGTCGCCGACGGGCTACCTGCACGTCGGAGGGGGTCGGACCGCGCTGTTCAACTGGCTGTGGGCCCGGCGGACGGGCGGGCGGTTCATCCTGCGGATCGAGGACACCGACCAGAAGCGCAACACCCCGACGGCCGCCCGGCAGGTGATGACCGACCTGCGCTGGCTGGGAATCGAGTGGGACGAGGGGCCGGACGTGGGCGGGCCGAACGGGCCTTACTGCCAGTCGGAGCGCCGAGACCTGTACGACAAGTACGTCAGGCAGCTCCTCGACGAGGGCAAGGCCTACTACTGCTTCGAGACCTCCGAAGACCTCGATGCGATGCGGCAGGAGGCCGAGGCTCAGAAGACGGGGTTCGTCTTCCGCCGGCCCGCGCAGTCGCCATCGGAGGAAGACGCGAGAAAGGCCCGTGCCGAAGGCCGGCCGGTGACCGTGCGATTCGCGATCCCCCAGGATGGTCCCATCGTGGTCGACGACCTCGTTCGCGGCCAGATCAGCTTCAACCCGGCCGAGCTGGCCGATTTCATCATCCTCAAGAGCGACGGCTTCCCCACCTACAACTTCGCCTGCGTGGTGGACGACCGCCTGATGGAGGTGACGCACGTCCTTCGCGGCCAGGAGCACCTGATGAACACGCCCGGCCAGCAAGCCCTCTGGCGGGCGATGTTCCCCGATGCGCCGCTGCCCAAATACGCCCACATGTCCGTGAGCGTCAGCGACAGCGGAGGCAAGCTCTCCAAACGCGAGCGGCCCAAGGCCCTGCGCGCCGCGATCCAGGCGCGCATTCAGGTAGCGCCCGAGCGAGGAAGAAAGTCTGGTGGTGCCGAAGGTGATTTCGACAGCGCTTTCCAACCCATATCGCGCGATGAGTTGCTTGAGCGGATAGCTGCGGCCTGTAGTATCTCATTGGAGGATCTTGCCGGTTTCCTGGCCGGCGAGAGCACGCCGGACATGCCTGTGATCGATGCGATGGCAAAGCGCCTCGGCGTGCATCTTCCGGAAATCAACATCGTCGATTTCTTCAAGAGCGGCTATCTGCCCGAGACACTGGTCAACTTTCTGGCCCTGCTCGGCTGGAACCCGGGCGACCAGCGGGAGGTTATGACTGTTCAGGAGCTGATCGAGTCGTTCGACCTGACGAGGCTGACCAAGAGCAACAGCCTGTTCGACCGCCAGAAGCTCGTCGCGTTCAACACCGAGCACCTTCGCATGCTGCCGCCCGAGAAGGTCCTCAAGCACCTGCGCGCCTATCTGACCGAAGTCCAATCGCCCCTGCTCAAGGCCGATGACGAGACGCTGGTGCGGATCATCCGGCTTTGCGAAGGCGCGCGGACGCTCGAAGACATCGACAACAAGAGCCGGTTCCTCTTCGTCGACGACGACAAAATCGAGTTCGATGAAGGCGCCGTCAAGAAGGTGTTGCTCAAGGGCGGCGCTTTGGACATACTGCAAATCGTGCGGGACCGGCTGGCAACGATGGATAAGTACACCGAGCAGGCGCTCGAAGAGATGCTGCGCGGGCTGGCCCAAGAAAGGCAGGTCGGCCTGGGCAAGGTGGCCCAGCCGCTGCGCGTCGCGCTGTGCGGGACCACGATCAGCCTGCCGATCTTCGATTCGGTCAATCTGCTCGGCAAAGAGCGAACGCTGGCCCGCATCGACGCCGCCTTGGAAAGATTCCGCACACAAGTGCCATCGGAGTAAGGTTTGCCATGTCGCTACTGGTTACAGGTTCGATTGGAATCGACACGGTCAAGACCCCCCACGGGGTCAGCGAGCGGTGTCTGGGCGGCTCGTCCATCTACTTCAGTATGGCGGCGAGCTTCTTTGCGCCTGTGCGGTTCGTGGGCGTGGTCGGCGACGATTGCCCGTTCGACCTGGCAGAGGTCTTCAAGGGCCGCGAGGTGGACCTGCGCGGCCTGGAGGTCCGGCCCGGCAGCAAGACCTTCGTCTGGCATGGGACCTACCAGGAGAACATGAACGACCGGACGACGGACTACGTCGAGCTCAACGTCCTCCAGGAGGCGCCGCCGAAACTGCCGGAAGTCTTCAAGGACAGCCGGTTCGTCTTCCTGGCCAACACGGCGCCGGCGCTTCAGCTTGAGCTGCTCGAACAGATCACCCAGCCCGTATTCGTTGCGGCCGACACGATGAACCTCTGGATCGAGGGACATCTCGACGACCTCAAGAAGCTGCTCAAGCGAATCGACTGCCTGATCATCAACGACGACGAGGCCAGGCTGCTTTCCGGCCGCTCTAATCTCGTCCAGGCCGCCGACGACGTGCTGGCGATGGGAATGAAGGTGGTGGTCGTCAAGAAAGGCGAGTCGGGTTCGCTGATGTGCGGTGCCGACGGCGGCAAGTTCCTGTTGCCTGCATATCCCGCCACCGAAGTGGTGGACCCGACGGGAGCCGGAGACAGCTTTGCCGGCGGGTTTCTGGGCTGCGTCGCCCAGCAGGGCCGGGCGGATTTCGACACCCTGAAACTGGCGCTGGCGTACGGAACCGTGGTCGCCTCGTTCACGATCGCGGATTTCTCCTTGAATGGACTGAGCCGGACCCGCCGCAAGGACATCGACGCCAGGCTTGAAGAGCTGCGGCGATTCACGATTTTTTGAGAGAATGGAAGATCCACGATGCGCTGCTTCATCGCGATCGAGATTGACAAGGACATTCGAGCCGCCCTCGGCGATCTCCAGCAGGACATCGCCGCCAAAGGGGACATCCGCAAGGGCGACGTCAAGTGGGTCGGCCCCGAGGCGATGCACCTGACGCTCAAGTTCCTGGGCGAGGTGCGGGACAACGAGGTTGTCAACGTCTGCGAAGCCGTCAAGGTGGCGACAGCCTGTCATGCGGCGTTCGACCTTTCCGTCAAAGAGGTCGGCTGCTTCGGCGGCCGCAGCGCCCGCGTGCTCTGGGTCGGGGCGGGTCTGGAGTGCCCCGAGCTGCTGAAGCTCCAGCAGGACATCGAGGACGAGCTGGCTTCGGCCGGCTGGCCCAAAGAGGCCCGCAAGTTCTCGGGGCACCTGACCCTGTGTCGCATTCGCAACACCAAGGCCGGCTTCGAACTGGCCAAAATGGCCGAGCAATACAAGGATTTCGATCTCGGCACGATGCGTTGCGATTCAGTATGCGTGTTTGAGAGCCAACTGAGGCCCGAAGGGCCGATGTATACGTGTCTGGGCCGTTACGAATTGCCGTAGCAGCCCGAGAACCAAGAGGCGAGACAATTCGTGGAGGTCAACCCAATGGCGAAAACAAAGAAAGCAACACCGGTCGAGGGCGCCAGCGGCAAGGACGCTGCGCTGCACCGCGTGATCGCGCAGATCGAGAAACAGTACGGCCAAGGCTCCATCATGCAGATGGACGAGCACTCCTACGCGAAGATCGAAGGCATCGGCACGGGCTCGCTGTCGCTGGACATCGCGCTGGGCGGCGCGGGGATCCCGCGAGGCCGAATCACGGAGCTGTTCGGACCCGAATCGTCCGGCAAAACTACGCTGGCGCTGCACGCCATCGCCGAAGCCCAGAAGCTCGGCGGGGTCGCGGCGTTCATCGATGCCGAGCACGCCCTCGACACGACCTGGGCCAAGCGGCTCGGTGTCGACGTCAGCAGCCTGCTGGTCAGCCAGCCCGACACGGGCGAACAGGCCCTCGATATCGCCCAGATGCTGATTGCCTCGAATTCCGTGGACATCATCGTCGTCGACTCGGTGGCGGCGCTGACGCCCAAGGCGGAGATCGAAGGCGAGATGGGCGATGCTCACGTCGGCCTTCAGGCCCGCCTGATGAGCCAGGCTATGCGAAAGCTCACCGCCATCATCAACAAGAGCCAGACAGCCCTGGTTTTCATCAACCAGATTCGCATGAAGATCGGCGTCATGTTCGGAAACCCCGAAACCACGCCGGGCGGAAAGGCCCTGAAATTCTACAGTTCCGTCCGCATCGACCTGCGACGCATCACCACGCTCAAAGACGCCAAGGGCGCCATCGGCTCTCGCGTCCGCGCGCGGATCGTCAAGAACAAGATCGCCCCGCCCTTCCGCGAGACCGAGTTCGACATCATGTTCGACAGCGGCATCAGCTACGAGGGCGACCTGATCGATCTGGCCCTGGCGTCGGACGTCGTGCAGCGAAGCGGCGCCTGGCTCAACTACGGCGATCTTCGCCTCGGGCAGGGACGCGAGAACGCCAAGACGCACCTGGCGGAGAATCCTGATCTCCGCAACGAGATCAAGGACAAGGTCCTGGCCAGCAAGGGCCTGACTGACTTGGTGAAAGAGAAGACGAAGGACAAGGAGCCAGAGGAATAGGCGATGCGAATCTCGGACCGACGATCGATGAGAGTTCTTCTCTGGACGCTCTTGCTGGTTTGTGCGGCCGCAGCATGGCCCGCACGCGCCGGCGAAGAAACTGGACCGCGCTGGTGGAAGGGCAATCTGCACACCCATTCCTTCTGGAGCGACGGAGACGACTTCCCCGAGATGGTGATGCAGTGGTATCGCGAGCACGGCTACCATTTTCTGGCGCTGTCCGACCACAACGTGCTGTCACAGGGACAGCGATGGATTGTGGTGACAGACGCCCGGCGGGCGGCCTTCGACAAATACCTCGCCCAATACGGCGACGGTTGGGTCGAGACCCGGCAGAACGACAAAGGCGAAACCGAAGTGCGACTCAAGCCCCTGTCCGAATGTCGCTGCCGGTTCGAGCAGCCGGGGCGGTTCCTGCTGATCCAGTCCGAGGAGATTACCGACAAGGCCCATCTGAACGGCATCCATCTGATCGAGGTGATCCCGCCCCAGGGCGGCGCGACGATGGCCGAGCTGCTCCAGAACAACATCGACGCCGTGCATGCCCAGCAGGCCAAGACCGGCCAGGCCATGCTGGTGCACGTGAACCATCCCAACTTCCAATGGGCCCTGACAGCCGAAGACATGATCGGACTCCAGGGATTTCGGTTCTTCGAAGTCTATAATGCCCACGGCTATGTGAACAACGACGGCGACGAGCAGCGGGCCAGCACCGACCGGATGTGGGACGTTCTGCTGACCAGGCGTTTGGCCGAGTTGGGATCGGACATCGTGTACGGCGTGGCCACCGACGATGCGCACAACTACCACACGTTCGACACCCGCGCCGCCAATCCGGGCCAGGCCTGGATCGTCGTGCGAGCGGCCCGTCTGACGCCGGAGTCGATCATCGTCGCCATGAACGCCGGCGATTTCTACTGCTCCACGGGGGTGACGCTGAACGACGTTGCGTTCGACGGCAGAACCCTGACCGTGGCCGTGGATCCCGAGCCCGGGGTCCGCTATACCACGCAGTTCATCGGCACACGACGAGGCTACGATCCGGCAAGCCGGGCGGTGACCGACGCCGAGGGCAAGGAGATGCGAACGACGCGCCGCTACAGTCATGACATCGGCGCCGTGCTGGCCCAAGTCGAAGGCCCCGTTGGCCGATATTCGTTCAACGGCGACGAGATCTATGTCCGCGCCAAGGTGATCTCTTCGCATAAGAATGACAAATCCCATGTGCCCGGCGAGTGTGAATCCGCCTGGGTGCAGCCGGTCGTTGTCAGACCGTAACAGACCGTGTCGTCGAATAAGGATGACGTGCCGTTCGCCACGGACGGAATTGTTAGAAAGAACCTGACCCGAGGTGCAAACACTGTGTTGACCGCCCGCGAAATCCGAAAGAGTTTCATTGAATTCTTCCTTGGAAAAGGCCACACGTTCGTTCCCAGTTCGCCGCTCGTTCCGCACGGCGACGAGACGCTGCTGTTCACGAACGCCGGGATGAACCAGTTCAAAGACATCTTCGTGGGCCTGACGCCGCCGCAGTGGCCGCGGGCCGTCAACAGCCAGAAGTGCCTGCGCGTCAGCGGCAAGCACAACGACCTCGAAGAGGTCGGCAAAGACACCCGCCACCACACGTTCTTCGAGATGCTCGGCAACTGGTCGTTCGGGGATTACTTCAAGGCCGAAGCGATCGAGTGGGCGTGGGAGCTGCTCACCAAGGTCTGGCAGATCAATCCCGATCGGTTGTGGGCATCGGTTTTCGCGGGTGACGAGAAAGATGGCCTGCCCAAAGACGAAGAAGCCGCGCGACTCTGGACGAAGGTCACGCCGATCCCGCCCGAGCGCGTGCTGGGGTTCGGCAAGAAGGACAACTTCTGGGAGATGGGCGATACCGGTCCGTGCGGCCCGTGCAGCGAGATTCACATCGACCTCGGTCCCGAAGCGTGTGACATGAAGGACGTGCCGGGCCACCGGTGTGGCGTCAACGGCGACTGCGCCCGGTTCATCGAGCTGTGGAACCTGGTGTTCATCCAGTACAATCGCCAGCCTTCCGGCCGTCTGGTGCCGCTATCGGCGCACGGCGTGGACACCGGCGCCGGGCTCGAACGCATCGTCTCGGTGCTCCAGAACAAGACAGGCAACTACGACACCGACCTGTTTATGCCGATCATCCGGCGCACGAGCGAATTGAGCGGCCATGCGTACACGTCGCGACTCGGCGACAAGACGGACAACGCGTTCCGCGTGATCGCCGACCACATTCGCACGCTCGTGTTCGCCATCACGGACGGCGCGACGCCCTCCAACGACGGGCGGGGCTACGTCATTCGGCGCATCCTGCGGCGGGCGTCTCGTTTCGGGCGGGAGCTCGACATGCACGAGCCCTTCCTGCACAAGCTGATCCCCGTCGTGATTGACGTGCTCGGCGAGGCCTTCCCCGAGATTCAAGATCGAGCCGCACACGTCGCAACAGTCGTGGAAGCGGAGGAAGCCAGCTTCGGACGGACGCTCGATCGCGGGCTGGAGATCTTCCGCAGCGCCGCGAATCGGGCCGCCGAAACCCCGAACAAGACCATTCCGGGCGACGACGCTTTCCAGCTCTACGACACCTACGGCTTCCCGCTCGACCTGACACAACTGATGGCCCAGGAGCGGGGTCTGGCGGTAGACACGAATCGCTTCGCGGAGTTGATGGACGAGCAACGGGAGAGGGCCCGAGCCGCCAAGAAGAGCGACGCCCTGCTGGCCAATCTCACGGACAACGAGCTGCCGACCACCGAGGACATGCACAAGTATCGCACGGATCGCTGCGACAGCACGCTCCTTGGCTGGATCGATCCGGAAGGCTTCAAGAGGCAGGGCCAGGTGCCTCGTGACATCGAGGTGGGTCTGGTTCTCGACAAGACGTGTTTCTACGCCGAGTCAGGCGGCCAGGTCGGCGATTGCGGCGTGATCGTCGCCGACGGCAGCGAGTTCGTCGTCGAGACCACGATGCGGATCGCCAACTGCGTTGTCCATCGAGGCACGTTGACCAAGGGCGCGCTTGGCGCGGGCCAGGCGGTCACCGCGATCGTCCACAAGGACCGCAACGCGATCAAGAAAAACCACACTGCCACCCACCTGCTCCAGTGGGCGTTGCAGCAGGTGCTTGGCAAGTCGGTGTCCCAACAAGGCAGTTACGTGGGACCCGATTACCTTCGCTTCGACTTTACGTATCCCAAGGCGCCGACGAAGGACGAATTGGCCAAGGTCGAGACGCTGGTCCGCGAGAAGATCGCATCCGATCTGCCCGTGACTTGGACGGTGATGCCCAAGGACCAGGCGCAGAAGCTCGGCGCGATGGCCCTGTTCGGCGAGAAATACGGCGACGAGGTCCGCGTCGTGGCCGTCGGCGCCGGCAGCGAGAACGAGCTCGACAGGGCGTTCAGCCGCGAGTTTTGCGGCGGGACCCACGTTGACCAGCTCGGCTCGATCGGCGGTTTCAAGATCATCAAAGAGGAGAGCATCTCCGCCGGCGTGCGCCGCATCACCGCGATGACCGGCGCCGCTCTCATGAGCCATCTCGAACAGGCCGGCGAGGTCATCGACCGCCTGACCGCCCTGCTCCAGATCCCGGCTGACAAGCTCGCCGACCGCGTCGCCCAGATTGTGGAAGACAACAAGAAGCTGGTTAAGGAAATCAAGAACGCTTCCAGGACCGCCGGACCCGACACGCTGGCCGAGGCTCGCGATCTGCTCGATGCCTGCGAAAAAGCCGGAGATTCCTCGATTATCGTCGGCCGCCTCGCGTCTACTTCCATAGAGCGGGCCCGCGAGGCCGTGGACATGCTCAAGAAGAAAGCGGGCTCGGCGGCTATCGTGCTGGGCTTCGAGGAAGACGGCAAAGCGACGCTGCTGGCCGGCGTCACGGACGATCTGGTCAAGAAGGGCCTCAAGGCCGGCGACGTCATCAAGGAGATCGCCCCCATCGTCGGTGGCGGCGGCGGCGGCCGGCCCCAGATGGCCCAGGCCGGCGGCAAAGACCCCGCCAGGCTCGACGACGCCCTCGCCAAGGCTGGTGAGTTGATAAGACAGAAGCTGTCGTAGGATCGGCAGGCGTGCGAGAGGGAGGCAAGCATGACGCAGAGAGAGCAAATCTGCAGCAAGGCTATCGAGCTTCTCGAAAGTGAGCCCCGTGGCCTTCGCTGCTCGGAACTCATGCGTGGGCTGAAGCAGGAATTGCCAGATATCAAAGATGCTTCATTCCACTGGACAATTCCTGATCTCCACGTGCATTGTCCCGCGCAGATATTCAAACCGGCACGAGGGTTGTTTCTGCACACAAAGTTCCGGGACACAACGCTTGAGAGCGATGTCCAGCTCGTGGAGCGAACGAGCAGAAGAACGCTCGAAGACGAGTTCTACGAATCCTTTGCGTCTTACCTGGCGGATGAGTTGGAGGAATGCAGCAAGGCCATTGCCCTGGGAGGCAACTGCTTCAGGGACAAATGGGGAACGCCGGATGTCATTGGCATCCTGACCCCAAGGCCCAGCGATATCCTCAAGTTCTCCACCGAGATCATCTCGGCCGAGATCAAAACCGACGCCAACGCTCTCATCACAGCCTTTGGCCAAGCGTGCTCGTACAGGCTCTTTTCCCACAAGGTGTATCTGGTCATACCGAATTCAGTCTCCGAATCCGATCTGGCCCGCCTTGATGCGTTGTGTCGCGTGTTCGGACTCGGGCTCATCCTATTCGATGCGGAGAACCCCCAGGAGCCAAACTACCAGATCAGGGTCCGCGCCGCGAAGCACGAGCCCGATATGTTCTACGCCAATAGAAACCTCAAGGTCATTGAAGACAAGTTGTTCGGATAGGCACTGCATCGTGTCGTATGGCGGTATACGTATGCTGCATCTGATTCCACGCGTCGTCATGTTCTCGTATCGCAGATGATACGCCCATGATTGAGTTTCGCTGTCCGAATTGTTCGCAAAGGCTTGTCGTCCGGGAGGATCGGGCCGGTCGCATCAGCCGATGCCCCCGGTGCAAGGCCAAGATCACGATTCCGCAGGCGTCCGCCCCTGAGCCGATCGTCGAGACACAAGGAGACGAACTGACGCTCGTCGCACCGGCCAAGCCGCTGGACAAGGCAATGCTGGACCTGCCCGACGAGCAGGAACTGCGGGACCGAGTCGCACAGCGCAAGCAAGAGGAAGAGCGACTCCTGATGTCGCTCGGCATCAAACGCAAGCCTCCGCACACGGGCGAGCGCCGGTTCCCCTGGCCCATCGACATTCTACTGTATCCGATCAGCGCATCGGGCCTGATCGTGATGGCGGTGCTCATCGGCGCGCCGCTGGTGTTGGCCCTCATCCAGTCCTTCCTCCCGCTGCTCGGGCGCATCGGTTTCGTGTTCTTCCTCGCCTCCGTCCTCCTCGGCCTTTACGCCGCCTGGTACCTGGCCGAGTGCATCTACGACAGCGCCCTGGGCGGCACGCGGGCCCCGGAATTCGTCGGGATCGGACTTGGGGACATGTGGTCGCGCGTGGTGTACCTGCTGGCGGTCTATATCGTATACCTGCTCCCGTCCGTTCTCTACGCGATGTTTGTCCCGCGGGGTGATGCGATCTTCTGGGGCCTCGCAGCGTACAGTCTGGTGTTCTTCCCGATCGGCCTGCTGGCGATGGTCGTCAACGACTCGATCAGCGCGCTGAATCCGGTGTTCCTGCTGGTTTCGATCTTCGGCACGTTCTTTCAGTACGTCGGCCTGCTGCTGGTCCTTGTCACTCTGGGCGCGCTCTACTGGTTCGCATCCCAGATCGGTCTGGACGATGGATCGCGGCCGTTCTGGCTGGAGGCAGTCGGCCTGGTGGCGTCGATGTACGTCACGTTCGTGCTGGCGCACATGCTGGGCCGCTTCTACTGGCGCAACGCCGACAGACTCGACTGGGGACTCTGAGGCTGTCTACTTCTGCGTGCGAATGGCAACGCTGCGGGCGTGGGCGTCGAGGCCTTCGACCTGGGCGAGGCGGATGATGTCGTCGGCACAGCCGGCCAATCGCTCGGCGCTGTATTCGATGAGGCTGATCGACTTGAGGAAATCGTTGCTGGTCAGGGCGCTGGAGAACTTGGCCCGTGTTCCGGTGGGCAGGGTGTGGCTCGGCCCCGCCCAGTAATCGCCGACGGCCACCGGTGTATGAGGACCGATGAAGACCGCTCCGGCGTTGGTGATTCGGTCCGCAATCTCCCTGCTGCGCGAGCCGCACTGGATTTCCAGGTGCTCGGAAGCGAACTCATTGGCCAGGTCCACGGCCGCATCCATATCCGCCACCACGATGACGCGGCTGAATCGCTTCAGCGAGGTCCTCGCGTCGTCGGCTCGGGGAAGCTGCGCGAGCTGCGAGGCGAGCTGTGCGACGACGGCGCGGGCCAGCGGTTCGGAATCGGTCGCCACGATGGCGCTGCTGTCGGCGGCGTGTTCGGCCTGACTGAGCATGTCGGCCGCGACCCAGGCGGGATCGGCCTGGTCGTTGGCGATGATGAACACCTCGCTCGGCCCGGCGATGGAGTCGATCCCCACATAATCGCCCGCAACATTCTTCTTGGCCGCCTGCACCCAGGCGTTGCCCGGCCCGACGATGATGTCCACCTTGCGAATGCTCTGTGTCCCACAGGCCAGGGCGCCAACCGCCTGCACCCCTCCGATGCGATAGACCTCCTCAACGCCCAGCTCGTGACAGACCGCGAGGATGACCGGATGGATGCTGCCCTCGTGACGCGGCGGCGAAACCACCGCGATCTCCGGGACGCCTGCCACCTGGGCGGGGACCACGGTCATGATGACCGTCGAGGGCAGAGGCGCTGAGGCGCCGGGAACGCAGACGCCGGCCCGGCGGATCGGCGTGTATCGGATGCCCGTCCCGTCGGAGAAGGAGGAATTGCCGCCGAGGAAGATCTTCGTCTGATACGCGCGGACGTTCTCGATGGCCTTGCGCAGCGCCGCCAGCAATGCCGTGTCCATCGAGGCATGGGCGGCAGCCAACGCCTCAGGACTGACGCGAAACTCGTCGGGCCGCAATGTGACCCGGTCGAACTTCTCGGTATAGGCGGCGACCGCCTCATCGCCTCGCTCGCGGATGTCGCGAAGGACCTCGACGACCGTTCGGTTCTGCTCGCCGTTCTCGCTCGCCGACCGCGCAGCGCCGAGCATATCGAGCCGCAGCTTCGCGAGTCTCGCCCTGGCCTGCGGGTCCGACGCCAGGATCAGCAGATCTTGCAGCCCTTCGCTCATCAGATTCTACCCACCGAAGTTGCCGTAGTTGTAGACGCGGATGGCCCGTTGCAGCAGCAGGTATTTCTTGCCCTGGAATTCGGTGACCAGCCCGGCGACGTTGAACCGGATGGGCTGGGGGAACGCCGCGAGCCGCCGCTCGGCCTGCTCCAGGGCGCTGCACGGCAGCAGCGTGTAGCGGGTCTCGGAGACACTCCGGCCCAGGCCGTCCGGGACGAACACCGGGTGGCCCTCGGTGAATTCGATGAAACCGACTCGATCCACAAGCACGCGCGTTCTCGCCCTGCGCCCGGTTTCTTCGGGGCCGGTCGTCTGCTCCGTCTCTCTGCGCTGGGGCCCGCGCGCCTGCCGACGGGTCCGTATCCGATCGAGCACCTCCTCCGGAATCTCCAGCGGACCGCCCGGCCCGACGGCCGCATCCGGCACCGTCTCAAGACGTTCCTGCGGCTCCTCCTGTGGCTCGTCGGCGCCCTTCAACTTGCTCAACGGCAGATAGTAGCTGGGAAACAGGTAGTTCGTCCCGCGGTACCGCGTCACCAGGGCGCTGAGCCTGTAGCGAGGCAGGAGCCGGTCGTTCGCGTCGGCAATCATGCTATCCAGGATTACAGAGGGCAGCACCTGGAGCTGTGAGCCGGCCGGCAGCGCGCCGCCGACGTCGTTGACGTCCCGAACGAACTGGAACAGCCACAGATCGTCGCTGTCGCTGCACTCCAGCGTGCCGTCGGTCGCCTGAAGGACCGTACCGTCGGGCACCAGCGGAGCGGTCGAGGTCTCGCCCGCGTTCGCCGAAATCGCGGCCAGCAGGACCACGCCAAAAACCATCCTTGAGACATTCATCCGTTTCGTCCTCATCTTCACACCCTCGGACTAATCGCCGAGGACCTTTCTGATAAAATTGATCGCATCGGCCGGCCCCTCGGCAAAACTCACCTGCTCGGCGCTGCGCGGATCGTCGCGGCAGACCAGGTCGACCAGAGGCCTCCAGAAATCGCCCAACAGCACGATTGGCCTGGGCCGGTCGAAAAACCTCTTGTTCTTCAGCTCCCAGACCTTGGCCAGTTCCAGGAGCGTCCCGGTCCCGCCCGGCAGAACGACGTAGCCCATGCCGAGGCGGACCAGCGTCTCGAGCCGCTCGTCGAGCGAGGCGGTCGTCACCTGCTCGCTGACGAACTCGTTGGCGACGCTGTTCTTGAACGCCGAACAGGTCACGCCGATCACCGGGCCGCCGGCCTCGCGGGCGCCTTTGGCTGTCGCCAGCATGGTACCACCATAGCCTCCATTGGCAACCGCAAAACCCGCCTGCGCCAGCCCCCGGCCCAACTGCTCGGCCAAAGCAAACACCGGCTCGCCCTCGCGGGCCCGCGCCGTGCCGAAGACGCTGATCGTTCGCTCACGCATGGGCCTGTTCTCGCGTGTAGCTCAGCAGGCCGGCGGTCAGCAGGACTTCGCGATCGCGGCTTGACAGCTCCAGATTGCCGACAAACTGGAAGCCATCGCTCTTGCGGACGATCTTGATCGTCTGGGCGTCCCGGACCGCGCCGATCAGATCGTCGATCACCAGCGCATCGCCTGCTTCGAGCTTGTCGTAATCGGCCGGATCGGCGAACCGGATCGGAACGATGCAGAAGTTGATCAGGTTGGCGCGGTGGATTCGCTCGATCGTCTTGGCGATGACCGCGCGGACGCCCAGGTACATCGGACACAGCGCCGCGTGCTCGCGCGACGAGCCTTGTCCGTAGCTCTCGCCGGCGACGATGATGCCGGCAACGCCCTTGCTCTTGAGCGCCAGCGCCCGCTCGGCAAACGTCGGCGAGCCCGCCTCGTTGAAGCAGTTGAACACGACCTTCGCGTACTCGGGCACGTTCGACCGCAGCTTGAGGAACGTTCCGGCGGGCATGATGTGGTCGGTCGTGATCTTGTCGCCGCACTTGAGCAGGACCTGGCCGTCGAGCTTCTTCTGAAGCGCCGGCGGCGCCTCGGGCACGACGATCGTGCGGCCGCGCAACACCTCGGCCTTCGTCGCCTGTGCCTCGTCCAGAGGCGGCTCGATCATACTGTCGTCGATGTGGAACTCGGTGGGCATCTCGATCGTCGGAAACGCAATGCCCATTCGTTCGGACAGGTCGCGCGGATCGGTGATCTCGCCGGTCAAAGCCGCTGCGACGGCGGTTTCCGGACTGACCAGGTAAGCCCGGTCGCCCCTGGTCCCCGTCCGCCCGGCGAAGTTGCGATTGAACGTCCGCAGGCTCACCACGTCGTCGGCGGGGGAAAAACCCTGGCCGATGCACGGCCCGCAGCCCGATTCGAGAATCCGCGCTCCGGCGGCAATCAGATCGGCCAGCGCCCCGTTGCGGGCCAGCATATTCAGCACTTCCCGGCTGCCCGGCGAGATGCCAAGCTCGACCATCGGATCTATGCGACGGCCCTTGAGGACCTGAGCAACCATCATCAGATCGGTGTAGCTGGAATTCGTGCAACTGCCGATCGCGACCTGGCCGACCTGGGTCCCGGCGATCTCGCGAACCGTCTTGACGTTATCCGGCGAGGAGGGACAGGCCGCCAGCGGTTCGAGTTGCGACAGGTCGATCTCGATGACCCGGTCGTACTCGGCGTCCGCATCGGCCTGCAGGGGCGGATAGTCCTTCCCTCGCTTCTGGGCAATGAGGAAGGCCCGCGTCTGCTCGTCGCTGCCGAACAGGCTCGTCGTGACGCCCAGCTCGGCGCCCATGTTCGTGATCGTCGCCCTCTGCGGGACGCTCAGCGTACGGACGCCGGGACCGAAGTATTCGACCGCCCAGCCCACGTTGCCCTTCGTGGAGAGGATGCTCAGCAGCTTGAGGATCACGTCTTTTGCCGCGACCCAGTCGTTCAATCGGCCCGTCAACTTGACGCCCAGCACCTTCGGACACGTCAGATAGAACGGCCCGCCCGCCATGGCCACCGCCACGTCGAGTCCGCCGGCCCCGATCGCAACCATGCCGATTCCGCCGCCGGTCGGAGTGTGCGAATCGCTGCCCAGCAGCGTCGCACCGGGCTTGCCAAACCGCTCCAGGTGCACCTGGTGGCAAATCCCGTTGCCGGCGCGGGAATGGTAGACGCCGCTCTTGGCGGCAACGGTCTGGAGATACAGGTGGTCGTTGTGGTTTTCCGGCCCGAACCCGGCCATGTTGTGATCGACGTAGCTGACCGACAGGTCCGTCCGCACGCGCGGAACGCCCATCGACTCGAACAGCAGAAAAGCCGTCGTGCCGGTGGCGTCCTGAGTCAGCGTCTGGTCGATGCGAATCCCGATCTCCTGGCCCGGCGCCATTCGGCCCGCAACCAGATGGGCTTCCAGTATCTTGTGAATCAGCGTCTTGCCCATGGTCCGTCACTCCTGAAGAATCGCAAGCCGCCAGTCTACCAGAAGGCGAACGAGAATTCAAACCCGGCCCCGTGCCTTTTCACATCGCCGGAGGGGAACAAAAGCTGCAAAAACCGCATCGAATCTGGTAGAATGGGTCGTTGGAAGGTTTCGGAATGCTGCTTGACCCAAATGACAAATCGCACCTGAAAGCCCTCGAAGAGCGTTACGTCGAAGGGGTCGGGGTAGTCAATCGGCCGGGCGGGAGTTGCCGCCCCGACGCGGCATGTTGGGCGATTCTGGCGCTTCGGGCCGCTGGCGGCGATGCCCGCGTGGTCGAGAACGCAAGACGGCTCCTCGCGAATGCGCAGACCCAGGACGGACGGGTGCCCATCTCGGCGGACCAGCCGGACGCCTGCTGGCCCACTGCCCTGGCCGTGCTGGCATGGCATGGCGCACCGCAATACCAGGAGTCTCAGGCCAGAGCCCTTCAATTCCTGCTCGAATTCGCTGAGGTGAAAACCCCGGACCCCTCCGAGGCGCTGCCGGGGCACAACGTAACGATCAAGGGCTGGGCGTGGATCGCCAGGACGCACCCCTGGGTCGAGCCGACCGCCTACGCCATCCTGGCGCTTCGGGCCTGCAGGCGGATGACTCACTGGCGCGCACAGGGCGGGGTCCACCTGCTCCTGGACCGGCAACTCCCTTCCGGCGGCTGGAACTATGGCAACACCTTCACGTTCGGAACGGAGTCGCGACCCACGGCGGAAACCACCGGCGTGGGCCTTCAGGCCCTCGCGGGCCTGACGCCCAAAGACAACGTGAGAAACAGCATTGCGTACATGCGGTCGGAAGTGCCGTTGTTGCACGCGCCGATGTCTCTGGCCTGGGCGATTCTCGCCCTTCATGCCTGGCAGGAAACCGTCGACCGGCCGCAGGAACGCATCCTCCAGGCCCTTGCCCGACAGAAGGAGTTCGGCCCGCATGACACGGTTTCCTTGAGTCTGCTCACACTCGCGTGGCATTGCAGGATGGGCCTGGTCGATTTCTTCGAGCGTGCTAACTGGCAGGATGACAAATGAGCGATCCGCATCCGGACAATCCATCGTCGCGAAGGATCACGAGGCGAGCGCTGCTCATCGACGCCTTGGCCGCCACCGGCATCGGCGTCGCCGGCGCGCTGGCCGTCGATCAGTTCCGCCACCGTCGCAAGAGAGCCGCGGTTTTCATCGGCAAGGCCCCCTCCTATAGCGTGGACCTCGCCTCCATCATCGAGGCAGGACTAGGCCAACTCGGCATCGGCTCCGGCGAGGTTCGCGGCAAGAGGATCCTGCTCAAGCCAAACTTCGTGGAAACCTCCCGCGGCGCGCTTCACATCTGCACGCAGCCGGAGGTCGTTTTCGCAGCGGTCGAGGCGTTCCGCAAGCTGGGAGCGGCTGAGGTCCTCATTGGCGAAGGGTCCGGCCACTGCCCGGACGCGATGCGAATCATCGACGAGGTCCGCCTGGCCGAATCGCTCGTCGAACAGAAACTGCGCTTCGTCGATCTCAACAACGACGATCTGATCGTGCGACCGAACGCCGGCGGCCGAACGAGCCTGCGCACCCTCGCGCTGCCGGCCACCGTGAACCAGGTCGACTGGATCGTCTCGATGCCCAAGATGAAGACGCATCACTGGGTCGGCGCGACCCTTTCGATGAAGAACCTGTTCGGCATGATGCCCGGCATTGTATACGGGTGGCCCAAGAACGTCCTGCACTGGGCGGGGATCGAGGGGTGCGTCCTGGATATCAACCAAACGGTGCAGCCGCACCTGGCCATCATCGACGGCATCGTCGGCATGGAGGGCGATGGCCCGATCATGGGCACGCCGAAGCCGACCGGAGTGATCGTGATGGGCACGAATCTGCCCGCGGTCGATGCCACGGCGGCGAGGATCATGGGGATCGACCCGACGAGAGTCGCCTACCTGAGAAACGCCCACAGCCAGCTCGGGACCATCGCCCTCGACGAAATCACGCAGCGAGGCGAAACCATCGCGTCGGTCCAGACCGACTACCAGCTCATGGACTTCATCCCGGCCCATCGGGGCCTGCGTCCGGCCCGTGCTTCCCGCGCGGTTCCTGCGCCAGGGTTGTCCTCCTGAACGGGTTGCTGTTCTCGTCTTCTTCAGCGGTCTGGAACACTTGAGTAGCCCAGTCGGCCCCAGGTGGCGCGTTGGAGTCGCTCCAAGTCGTAGAGCCCGTCCTCGGTCTGGGGTTCATACCCGTAAATGTCGTTTACCCTTGTTTGCGCTTCTTCGGCCAGGATCTCCATGAAGAGCTCGCCGCGAGGGAACAGTCTGCGCGGGATCTCGAGGGTCTCGCGGCCCTTCCACTTCCAGTGCTCGGCGTGGCCGTCGGCGAAGGACAGCGTGGCGCCATCGGCATGGCGCAAGGGCGGCAGGTAGGCTGTGTGCCACAAGGCAAGAAGGTAATTCACATGAAAATCGGATATGATAGATTGTCCCAGGTCGATGAAGACCGCGCGTTTGGCCGGGCCGGGATGGGTGATTTCCTCCAGACGCGACAGGTGAAGGACGGTTTGCCCGACGCGCTTGCCCGTGCGGTTCAGTGTCCCCCAGTCCCAAGTGTCACCCACAACGGTTCCCTCCATCTGCGTGCCGTTGGCGCCGGAGACGATGCCGTAGGTGGCCAGATGGCCCGGCATGCCATTGGGGCAGCGATAGAAATCCACGTCGTTGATGTAAGGCCAGAGGGAACCTTTGTCGGGGTGCTCTGCCAGAGCGGCACGATTCGTCTCCAGGAAGGCCCGGCCCAACCAGCCGCGAACGGTGACACGTTTTTCTGCCTCGCCTCGCATGTGGACATGGGCGACGCTGCCGTCAACAAGGCAGCCGTCGTGCTCGTGGGCGTAGCTCAGCCAGGCCAGCATGAGCTGGCGATGGTTGCTCAGGCAGACGGCGCGGCGGGCCTGCTCACGGGCGGCGCCCAACGCCGGAATCAGCAACGCCAGCAGCAGCGCGATCACCGCGATGACGACCAGCAGCTCGATCAGCGTGAAACCCTGCCGCTTCATTTCCGTCCCCTTCACCTGACTGAGGCCACCAATTGTACCATATCCTGGCAGGCGCCACCACCAACAAAGGCGGCCCCGCGCTCCGCATCGCGGGGCCGCCTCGACGTGCCAGGATGATGCCCTCAAGCCCCTTTCTGCCGTCTCTCAGCGCCACTTGTCGGGATCGTGCAGGAGCAGCGAATCTTTGCGGTTGGCCGGCTCGATCCCCGTGCGTCCGCTGATGGTCGGCTGGAGGCCCCGGGCGGCTCCTTTGCCGACGGTGGAGTCCGACATCGTGTAGATGTTGTCTTCCTCCAGCGAGCAGTACGCCCGCCTGGCGAAATCGACGTGGCTGTCGAGGAACAGCACGTTCTGGCCGTCGCTCTGGTGGGCGATGGCGTTTCCCTTGATCGCCGCGTCGGAGCTGCCGTTGTACGGCGGAATGTCCGGCACAAAGTCCGTGAACACGCCCGGCTCGGCAGCCGGGCTCTTGATCCACGGGTTGCGGTCGGCCGCGACCGCCAGACCGGGCTCGCTCGACGTGGTCAGGTGATACTTGCCGAACGGATCGTGGTAGGAGTAGCTGCAATGATCCCACGGCGTCTTTCCGAAATCCCAGGCGTCGATCAGCTCGAACCCGACCGGGACATTCTGCTCGTCGGCCAGAGTGAACTCCGTGGTCCCGGTGTCGCCCTTGCAGACGAACGACTTCGGAGTCACTTCGGCATACTTGACCAGCAGATAGAAGCACGAGGTGATGCTTCCTTTGCCGGCCGTCGTGCCGCCCATCCCGTAGGCCGCATATCGGTCACTGGCCGCCCAGTTGGGCAGCGGCCCCCACTCGCCGTTCTTGCCGCCGGAACGCGGCAACTCGTTGTCGTAGTCGTTGGCGTAGATCATCATAGCCTTGCCGACGCCGGCCAGGTTCGTTCCGCAGGTCAGCCGGAAGGCCAACTGCCGGACCCTTGCCAGTGCGGGCATCAGAATGCCCATCAACAGAGCGATGATCGCAATCACGACCAACAGCTCGACTAAGGTGAAACCTTTCCGTTTCATTGTCGTCCCCTTTCAATTCGCCGAGATCGGCGGGTCAGACCGCCTTGTGGCAACCCTATCGACAGGAACCAATCCGCCTTCGCACCGGCCCATCCAGCCGGCACGAGGATCGCGCGGGCGCGCAGACGCCCGTCGACGCAGGACGCAGACCACGGGCACCCGCTGATCCCGTTGGTTGACGCGGTCGGTCCCCGGTTCGCCGTTCTGCGCCGATCCGGAGCCGTCCCATCAGGAAGGACGACTCTCAACGCCCGACAACAGCGCGACCCGATCTCGAAGGGAAGCTCTCTCGCACGCAGCAGGACGATGGAGCGGGATTCGAGGGGATATGGAACGAATGATGGCTACCGAGTATCCTCGTCCACCCGCCCGGCCGCCCTGCCGTATACGCCCACCGTGCAAAGGAGACCTTCACGACGATCCTCAGGCATCGCCGTCGTCGGCACATTCAGATGCATTCTCAAAGAGCACATCGCGAGGTCGAAGGCGACCCCGTGCTGAAATCGCACGAGGTCGCCCTCAGAAGAAAAGGTATACCCTCACGCGAAAGCACCGCTGGACCTCACGGCTTGGTCGGCCTTCCCGGCGTCATCTTGTCCGGATCGTGAACCAGCAGGCTGTCCTTGCGATTCATCGGCGTATACGTGGGCGAGTAGACCGGCATGACGCCCTTGGCATCGCCCTTGACGTTGTTCGCCGACTTCGTGTAGACGTTGTCGTCTTCGAGCGAGCAGAACGCCCGTTTGGCGAACTCGACGTGGCTGTCCAGGAACAGCACGTTCTGGCCGTCGCCCTGGTGCGAGATCGCGTTGCCCCTCAGCGCCGTCTCCGTGCTTCCGTTGTACGGAGTGACGTCGGGATTGAACAGCGTGAAGTCGCCCGCCTCGGCCGCCGGACTCTTGATCCACGGATTCCGGTCGGCCGCCACCGCCAGGCCGGGCTCGCTCGACGTGGTCAGAGCGTACTGCCCGAACGGCAGATGGTACGAATAGCTGCAATTGTCCCAGGGCGTCGCGCCGAAGTCCCAGGCATCGATCATCTCGAAGCCGGTCGTGACGTTCGTCTCATCGGACAGTTGCCACTCGGTGGTCCCGGTGTCGCCCTTGCAGACGAACGACTTCGGGGTCACTTCGGCGTACTTGACCAGCAGATAGAAGCACGACGTGATCGTGGCCTTGCCGCCGCTGCCATCCGACTGGCTGACGCCATAGGCGTTGTACCGATCGGCGGCGTTCCACACGACCGGGCCGTTCCACTGGGAGAGCCGGCCGCCAGCTCGGGGCAGCTCATCCTCGTAGTCGTTGGCGTAGATCAGCATGGCCTTGCCGATACCCGCCAGGTTCGTCCCGCAGGTCAGCCGGAAGGCCAACTGCCGGACCCTTGCCAGTGCGGGCATCAGAATGCCCATCAACAGAGCGATGATCGCAATCACGACCAACAGCTCAACCAGGGTGAAACCTTTCCGCTTCATTTTCGTTCTCCTTTCCGAGACGTCCGATCGGCGGGCCGGCCGTTTTCAACAGATCGCTGTATCTTCATGGATAAATGCGGTTGGAACGCCGGCGCACGGGCCGGCACGGGCAGCAAGGGCGCACGAAGGGCCCTCGGCTGCCGGACTCGGGGAGTTCTTGCCCGCCAATCTTCCGGGTTTAGGGTTTACGGCCGATGGCCGAGTCCAGTGAACAGCCACTATACGCAGAAGATCGACACATCAAGTGGGACGCGCGCAACGGACCTTGGGCGCACAATGCACCCGATAAGGAAGATCAAGGAGCCCCCGGATGGGGCGAAGAGCGCCAGATGCAGGACGAGGTGAATGGAATGATGGCCAGGATGCCGGAATCACGTCCCGCACCGGAAAGCACAGTCAGACCCTGGGGGTTCCCGATTCGCGCAGCGCAACATCAGCAAGGGCAGAACCGTCCGGCCAGGTGAGTCCTCTGTCGCGACAGGAATGGAATGACGGGATGAAATCCACAGTGATGCAGAATAGATGATGACTAAGAATATGATGATACGTCTGTCGAGCCCGTCGCGCAAACCGCGCGATCCCGCGATCCAGGTTTCTCACAGCAGCTTTCCAGCACTGCCACTGCTCAGCTTGATATCCGGACACATTGTCAAAGAGCCTGCCGCAAGAAAGAAGGCGGCCCCGAGGAGCCCGGGGCCGCCATCGAATTCAGACTACGAACTCACATGCAGACCCCGGACTAACTGCCTCGGGTCGTCGTGGCGAACTTGTCCGGGTCATGAACCAGGACGCTGTCCTTGCGGTTCATCGGAGCGAAGGTGATCGAGTAGGCCGGCATCGTGCCCTTGGCATCGCCCTTGACGTTGTTCGCCGACCTTGTGAAGATGTTGTCATCTTCGAGCGAGCAGAACGCCCGTTTGGCGAACTCGACGTGGCTGTCCAGGAACAGCACGTTCTGGCCGTCGCCCTGGTGCGAGATCGCGTTGCCCTTCAGCGCTGTCTCGGTGGTTCCGTTGTACGGAGTGACATCGGGATTGAACAGCGAGAAGTCGCCCGCCTCGGCGGCCGGGCTCTTGATCCACGGGTTCCTTTCGGAGGCCACCGCCAGGCCGGGCTCGCTCGACGTCGTCAGAGCGTATTGGCCGAACGGAATGTGATACGAATAGCTGCAATTGTCGACGGGGCTGGCGCCGAAGTCCCAGGCGTCGATCATCTCGAAGCCCGTCGTGACGTTCGTCTCATCGGCCAGTTGCCACTCGGTGGTCCCGGTGTCGCCCTTGCAGACGAACGACTTCGGGGTCACTTCGGCGTACTTGACCAGCAGATAGAAGCACGACGTGATCGTGGCCTTGCCGCCGCTGCCATCCGACTGGCTGACGCCATAGGCG
>CAZNSM010000060.1:0-4723 GCA_964575615.1 uncultured Pirellulales bacterium
CCGGCGGTGGCGATGGCCCCTTCCGGCGAATTCGTGGTCGCATGGGTTGCGGCCAGGCAGGGCGATCGCAACGTCGTTTTGCGCCGATTCGACGCCCAGGGAGAAGCCCTGACGGAGGAGCTGGCGGTGGCGGATTCAGCGGACGTCGCTGAATCAGACCCCCAGATCGCGGTGAATTCCGCCGGGACCTTCGTCGTCGTCTGGACCAACTGGTACGGCGATTCCTACACCGGCAGGAGCTACGCGGCGCTCCGCGTTTACGGGGCCGACGGAGCGTCCCTGGTGGAACCCTTCGAGATCAGCGACCAGCCACAGCAGAAATGGCCCGACGTCGCGATCGACGAGGCGGGACGGTTCATCGTCGCCTGGATTCGGATGGGCGACACCTACAATCGCCCCTACGGCGAGTACATCCAGGTCCGTCAATTCGATGCGGATGGGACGCCATTGGGGCCGGAGACGTCGCTGACAAACGACCTGAACAGCCGGTGGTACGGCCCGTCCGTGGCGGCCGGTCGCGACGGGCGGTTTGTGGTGGCCTGGGCCATCGGTCCTTTCCCCTACAACATCTGCGCTCAGCCGTTCGACGCCGATGCCGAACCGGTGACGCCGCCCTACATCGTAAACACCTGCACGGAAGGCAACCAGGGACGCCCCCGCGTCGCGTCCGACGGCAGCGATCGATTCCTGATCCTCTGGGACTGCCACGATCCGAGCGGGGAAGGCTGCTGCGTGCGAAGCCAGCTTTGCACCGGGGCAGGGGGTCTGGTGGATTGCGAATCGGCGTTGCAGGTTGAGGGCGCGCGCCGGAACTGGTATCCGGGTGCGGCGATGGCGCCCGACGGTCGCTACGTGGTGGTCTGGATCGCGGAACCACCCGACGGCCAGGGGTACGACGTCTTTGCTCAGACCAGGACCATGTGACAATGCCCTGCGACACGATCGGCGTAATCGCGTGCCGGTCAGTTGCGACACACTAACTGCTTCTGGGTGGCTCGCGACAGATCGTTGAGCAGGTACTTGCGGACCACCACGTCCCAACTCATGTTGTAGGCCAGACGATATCCCTCGCAGATCATCCCGTCGAGCTCCGCTTCGTTCTTGGGCAGACGCTCCAGGATTTCCCTCGCGAGCCGGGCGGCCTCGGCCGCTTCAATGCGATCGCGCACCTGACGGTCGATCTGGAGGAGGTCTTCGACGTCGCGATACGGATGATCGCCCAGATCGGTGTAGTCGGCCAGGAGGACGTTTCTGACCGCTTGTCCGCCCGTCACGTCGCGAACGAAGCCGGCACAGCCGCAGACGCCCGTGAACACGCAGAGACTGCCGTAGGTGAGCGGTTCGAGCTGGGCGATGCCAAACGGCTCGTAGATGCTCTGACCGAACTCGACGTCGCTGCCTTTTCGGATGTCGAGGAATTCGATGTCGGCCGGCATGTGGCTGCCGCAGGATTTCGGGTCGAAGCCGAACTGGTTGATGAAGACGGCCTTGATGTTTCTGCTGCGGGCATTGAACTGCTGAATGGCCGTGTGGAAGTCCGCCTCCCCGCCGGACAGGTCCGGCCAGCCCTCACGGTGGGCGACGGGCCAGCCGTAGGTCGATTCCATGCGATGAATGTCGCAACTGCGCCGGCGTGAGACTTCCGTGCTCAGCAGGAGAAAGACGGCGGTCTGTCCCTGCTGTCTCAGTGTCGCATCCATCTCGGACAATACGCGCAGATCCCGCCAGAGCCCCTTGCTGCGGACCAGACGCGTCACGTGAGTGAAGATGTAGTCCGGCCGATACCCCAGCAGATTCTCGCAGTAACGCTGGAGTTTGTCCTTCGAGGCCAGCTTCTCGCCGACGTGGATCTCGTGCGCGGGGATGCCGTTGTATACGATGTCGATGTCGGCCGTCTCGAACTCGGGCGCCAGAAAACGCAGCTCGTCGGCGACGAAATCGCCGACCGCGTAGATATGATCGCAGTATTTCGAGGCTTCGACCAGCGAGTGCTTGAAATACGTGCCCTGATTCCCGAAGACGTCGCCCACGTAGAGCCGGTCGCGATGGGCGCGCTCCATGACGTTGTAGAACATCGTGTCATGGCCGGGATGCTCCTCGACGATGCGCCGTATCGTGGCCACCTCGTGCGCGTAGAACACCGTTCGGAAGTTGCAGTACGGTTCCAGACGGGCCGCGAGCACGGTGGGCATGCCCATGAACTCGTGCGAGATGATGGTGGTTCGTCCCTCGGCGGCGCCCAGCGCCTTGAGCACGGCGATGGCCGGCGACGCCAGGCGCACGTACTGCTCGTACTCCCAGAGGTGCTCGTGCAGATGGCTCTGGATGCCGAACTCCTCGAAGAGACGTCGCTTGAATTCGTTGAGCATGCCGCGATCCATGTAGCGCACGTCGATCAGCAGCACTTCGGGTGTGCTCCGGACACCGGTCTGCTTGTCGATGAACGTGCGACGTCCGTACACGATGCCCACGTTGTAGAGGCTCTCGATTCGACCGAACGCATGGCTGTAACTGGGGTTGATCAGGCCGTCAATCGACGAGTACAGGACCTCCCCGTCTTCCCCGAGCCGGTCCTGGACGGAGCCTTCCGTCGTAAACAACGGGCTGATCAGCACGGAACGGCCGATGGCGTCCAGGTAGGACGGGCACGTGAAGAAGCCTTGCAGGACGGCGCCGATTCCCCCGATCTTCCCTGCGGCTTCATGCGTGACGTGCACCGCGATGTTCTCTTCGCCCATGTGAGGTCTCCCCAAGCGTCAACGTACGTCGATCCGAGTGCGTGAATCCACACTTAAAATGTACGCCACGAGAGGGGGTGTGCCAAACGGCGCCGCCGGGACAGGGCGGGAGAGAAACGGCCCGGAAAAACGCGGCAGGCTCCATGTCGAAGGGCCCGTTTTCCGGACGCAGATGACGGTCGGAGGCTGTCTTAACTGAGGCGCGTCCGCAGATTGCGAATCAGGCCGGAAAGCACCTGACGCGGGATGTCATGAAGGGCCGGATCGGGCGGATCGCTCGTGGACATCTGATCGAGGATCTCTTTGGCCTTGCGACGGTTGCCGGCGATGGTCTCGGCGGTTCGCTGCGCGCTGTCCAGGTCGCCGTCGGCCATCTGACGCAGATAGCGGACAATGGCTTCCGTCATCTTCTCGCTGCTGATGTCCTGCGTCGGTTGAGCGTGCCCGCCGGCATCGGGAATCTCTCTCTCCTGGAGGATGCTCTGCGTCAACTGGAACGTCTCGGCCAGGAGCCGTTTCTGGCGTTCTTCTTCCGTCTCATCGATCGGCGCCAGTTTCAGCTCCTCCTCCTCGGTCTCCGGCTGGGGGACGTAGACCTTGTTGTGGCAGGCGGGACACTTGCCCCACTTGCCGCCGGCGGTGTCGGGGGCATCGATCTTCTTGCCGCAGTGCTCGCAGTGAAACTTGATGGACATGTCAGACCTCACACGAAGCGATTAACCCTGCGCATGGTATTCGGCCGCGACATCGGTGGTGATGCCGCCCCGCGGTGTGAAGCGGGCCGTCACCTTCATCCACCGCGGTTTGCACGCGCCGCTCAGATCGTCCAGAATGTCGTTCGTCAGGGACTCGTAGAAGATGCCCCGGTTCCGGTAGCCCTGCAAATAGAACTTGAGGCTCTTCAGCTCGATGCAACGCTGGTCGGGGCAGTACTCCACGAGAATCTCTCCGAAGTCCGGCTGGCCCGTCTTCGGGCAGACGCTGGTGAACTCGGGGCAACGGATGGTAATCCGGTAATCGCGTCCGGGACGCGGGTTGTCGAACATCTCGATTGTGCCGGGTTTACTCATGCCCTGATCCTTGTTGCGTTTCTGCCTGCCAGTATAGCGCACGGGTGCGAATGTGACAAGCAAGAATCGGCTCGGATGCGGCAGAAACGGCCTGTCGGTGCTGCGTGCCGCGCCCTTTGACAGGGCTGGGCGGGCGCGATACCATGGCCGGTCGATCCATCCGCGCAGGGCGGCGGCCGGGATGCTTTGGCGTCCGGGTGGTGATTTCAGGAGAGCAGGCTGTGGAGAAGAACAAGGCCATTGTGTTGGTGAGCGGGGGATTGGATTCGGCTACGACGCTGGCAATCGCCCGACACGAGGGGTACGCCTGCTACGCCCTGACGTTCCTGTACGGCCAGCGTCACCGACGGGAGACCGAGGCCGCCCGGAGGGTCTGCGATTCGCTCGGGGCCGTTGAGCAACGCGTGGTGGAGATCGACCTGGCAGCTTTTGGCGGCTCGGCTCTGACCGACAGTCGCATCGAGGTGCCCAAGGATCGCGATGCACTCGGCAGGGCCACAGACATCCCCGTGACATACGTGCCGGCGAGAAACACGATCTTTCTCAGCTACGCTCTGGCTTGGGCGGAAGTCCTCGTCGCGTTCGATCTGTTCATCGGCGTCAATTCGACCGACTACAGCGGATATCCCGACTGCCGGTCCGAGTTTATCGCCGCCTATGAAGCGATGGCCAATCTTGCCACGGCCGCGGCGGTCGAGGGAAAGGGCCGGTACCGCATTCACACGCCCATCATCGAGATGACCAAAGCCCAGATCATCGGGACGGGAACGCGACTGGGGGTCGATTACGCTCTGACGCACAGTTGCTACGATCCGGACGCCCAGGGGCGAAGCTGCGGCCGGTGCGATTCCTGCCGGCTGCGATTGAAGGGTTTTGCCGAGGCGGGGCTGACCGATCCGGTCGCCTATGTTCCCC
>CAZNSM010000060.1:4823-15612 GCA_964575615.1 uncultured Pirellulales bacterium
GTGATCACCGGGGGCGAGCCGATGGTCGGGCCGGATCTCGCGGCCAGAGAAGATCTGGTGGAGTTGACGCATCGCCTGCGAGCCGATGGAATGCACGTGACGATCGAGACGGCAGGGGGGATTTTCGTCTCCGATCTGGCGTGTGATTTGATGAGCATCAGCCCGAAGATGACCAACTCGGTCCCGTCGGAGCCGGCCCTTGCCGCATCTCATGAAAGGCAGCGGCTCGACGCCGAAGCCCTGGCCGCTCTGATCCAGGCATATCCCAGCCAGCTCAAGTTCGTGGTCGAAACCGCAGACGATGTTCGGGAGGTCCGCCTGCTGGTGGACCGGCTGCCGCCTGTTCCGTCGGATCGCATTCTGCTGATGCCTCAGGCCGCAACCAGGAAGGAGTTTCTGACAAGGGCTCCGGCGATTGCCGAACTGTGCGTGGAGACGGGATATCGCTTTGGACACCGGCTGCACGTGCTGCTTTGGAACGGCCGTCGCGGCGTGTAGCTCCGGACTGTCGGCGCGGACCTTCGCCCATTTTTCGCATTCCGTGCGAATCGCGGTTGACAATCATTCCGCCGTCAGGGATAATCCATTTCTTGTTGCCCGGGTGGCGGAATTTGGCAGACGCGCCAGCTTGAGGGGCTGGTGGGCTTCGGCTCGTGCTGGTTCGAATCCAGTCCCGGGCACTTCTCTGCGGAAGTGATCCCCGCAGACAAAGAGGAAACGGCGTGCGTTCGGGAGGAAGGTGCAAATCTGCCGGGCGGGGCACGAACTTGATTTGGCGCGGTTGCCTTCGAATCGCAAGGCCGCAGCAGACTGTCCCGTCGCTCGGCGTTGCGGCTCTACTCGACCGCGAACTCCTTTTTACGCGTGTTCATCTGGGCCTTGAGCCTCGCGACGATCGATGAGTGCATCTGCGAGACGCGAGACTCGGACAGGTCCAGCGTCGCGCCGATTTCCTTCATCGTCATCTCCTCGTAGTAGTACAGGACAATGATGAGCCTTTCAGCGCGGGTCAGTCCTTTCGTCAGGAGGTTCTTCAGATCGCGCTTCTGGGCTTCGAGAAGGGGGTCTTCGCTGCGGTTGTCCTTGATGACATCGATCTCATAGACGTCCTTCTCTCCGTCCCCATCGCCGCACTTGGTGCTCAGGGAGACGAGACTGGCGGCATTGGCGTCACGCTGGAGACGAATGAACTCATCCATGTCCATGTCCAATTCCTCCGCCAACTCGTTCTCGTCGGGCTTGCGGCCAAGGTGCATCTCGAGCGCGTGTGTGGCCCGGGCCAGTTGATGGGCGCGGGCGCGCACCAGGCGAGGCACCCAGTCCATGCTTCGCAGCTCATCGAGAATCGAGCCCTTGATGCGCGGCGCGCAATAGGTTTCGAATTTCACGCCCCGGGCGGGGTCATAGGCGTCGATGGCATCCATCAGGCCGAAGATGCCGGCGCTGACAAGATCGTCCAGCTCCACCTTGTCGGGGAGCTTGCTGTGGAGCCGTTCGGCGGCGTACTTGACCAGATCTCGGTAGTGCTCCATGAGGAGGTTGCGATAGCAGTCCTGACGACTCTCGTGGAACAGCTCCCACACCCTTTCGATGCTGAGCTTCTTCTCGAGCTTCGTCGCTGATGGTGTCTTCACAGGTTGTCTCCGTTACATGTCGCAGCCGCAATCCGTTTTTGTCGTGCTCTGAAGCCTGTGGGCCGGCGTCGGTTCCTGAGGTCCGCCGGTCAAGACGATACCCACATCTGTCATTATCGGCCTTGGAGGCCGAGACTTTAGGTCAGCCACCGAAAGACTCTCCGGAAAAACGTTCCGCCGTCGGCTCGGCGGCAATCGATTCCTCCCAGACGAGCCGCCAGAGTGTTGAACGAACTGGCAATCTGGGACTTCGGATAGGCCAGTACGACCGGCTGACGGGATCGTACGGCCGCACACAAACGTTCATCTTTGAGAAGGACCCCGGCGTAGTAGAGGTCGACCCGAAGGAACCGGGCCGCCACGTCGGCCAGTCGCTGGTAGATACTCCGGCCTTCGGCAATGCTTTGCGCCATGTTGACCACAACGCTTATCGGACCGTCGAATCGCTTTCGGACCAGGACCTTGATCATGCCGTAGGCGTCGGTCATGGCGGTTACTTCCGGCGTGGTAACCACCAGCACGTGATCGGCCGCGAGGCAGAAGCTGACGACCGAGTTGGAAATCCCCGCGGCGGTGTCGATTACGATCGTGTCGCTGGCATGTTGCAGTCCGGAAAGATGCTGAAGCAGGCGATGCTGCTCCGATTCGCTGATGTCGGCGAGCTGGTCCAGGCCCGATGCGCCGCAGATGATCTGAAGACCGAGGGGACCGAGTTGGATGATGTCTTCGACGCGTTTGGCCCCGTTGATCACGTGCGAGATATTGTACTTGCTGCGGATGTTCAGCAGGAGATCCAGATTGCCCAGTGAGATGTCCGCGTCGAGAAGGAGGACTCGCTTCTCGGAGGCGGCCATGCACAGGGCGAGGTTGGTGGCGATGTTCGTCTTGCCAACTCCGCCTTTTCCACTGGTGACGGCCAGGACGCAGGCGACCGCCCGGTCGCCGACCGGCGCCTGCTGCAGATTGACCGCTTGATTGGCCATGATTACGGGCATTGCCTTTGAGTCAATCGGTGGTTTCACGGGGTGTCGACGAGTCTTCAAAAGGGCTGTCGGGAGCCGCGATCTCTGCGATGGGCAGCCCTGTCAGGCTCCACGGAGTGCCGCATTTCAGAGCCAGCAGTTCCTTGGCGATCTTCCGATTCAGCGAATTCTCAAGAAGTTTGCCGACCTGGAACTCGATGTATTCGTCCCGGTTCCGTTCGAGCAGCGCCTTGGCCCGAGGGTCCGGTTGCGGACGGATCTCCATGGTGCTGTTCGGACCGAACCTGATGTTTTCCGTATCACAGAACAGAAGGCGCTGATTCCGGAGGTGTTCGGCAATCGCGCCATTGAGTGCGTGGACGAACTCCAGCACCGGCATGTCCTGCGGCATGTACCCCGCGGTCCGCGTATTGTGCATGTTCTGGTACAAAACGGCGCGACGGAGTTCCGTGAAACGCAGGATTCTCACGAGCAACTCCGCCAGATTGTCGGGAATGGAAAACAGCAGGTCCATGAGCAGTCCCTCGGCAAGACGATCTCACGCGGTCCGAATCGCACAGCAACACGACGTGTGCTGATGCGTACGAGTCTGATGGGAGCCGACATTGTCCGTCGCAGGCTCGCGGGGGTTCGCAGAAATGCATCCGTATGTGAGTAGGGAATGCACACGAAACGGTGTTGCTCGCACTGAAGCCGGATGTCTCATCCTTGATCCTTTCGGTCTTCCTTCAACCCCCATGAAGCGGCGAACCTCCATGGGGTCCAGACGCGTGCTTTGAGAGCCGCGGCTTATCACAAACGCCTATGTAGCTTCGGACGACAGGAAATCTTCTCCAGAGGGCGTGGCGTTGCCCGGTCCGGGGGCCTCCATCGGCCGAGATCGGCAACTGCCGTCGTAGTGGACAGCTCTCTGCGTTCGCTCTTCCTCATTCAGCGTGCGACGAATCTCGCTGAGACTCATGCTCTCTCGCAGTTCCATGATCCGGGAGAGGCGATCGAACACCGATTCATCGTAGAGGCGATGCCCGCCTTCGGTCCATTCCGCCTCGCGAATGAGTCCCATGATGGTGTAGTTGTGAATCGTTTGTCGGGAAAAGGGGCTATAGCGAACCAGGTCGCCGATACGATAGCGTTTGGCGGGAACCTGTAGCCTCTGACCCATCTTTTGCCAGCTCACGATCGCGCCCCGAAGACGGGGGCAGCACAGAGATTTTTCTCACCACGCATACCCATGAGACCACACCCGAAAGAGACAAACACATTCCGAACCAGGCAAACCATCCTTTCGAGGTGGCCTCCCGCTCCGGAGCATCCTGAGACACACGACCCACGCTGTCGCGGCATCTGCCGTCGCCAAGTCCACGACTGACCAACCATCCATGTTACAGCCAAACGCCTTGCACTTGTCTGCGGCGACCGCAGAGAACGCCTTTTACATTTTGCAAAATGTAAAAACCCTTTATCGGCCTGTCAACTGGTTTTGAGATTTTTGCGGAAAAATCTTCGGGCGACTCGTTTGCGGCGTGATTGACTTGGGCAGACGCCGGATCTGTTCTCACGCTAAAGCCCTATAACACTTGGACATGCGGGTTCGCAGGCCGTCCGGACCGGCGCATTTCCGCGTCAGGGGCATGGCAGCGGTCCATTTGGAGATTTCTCCAAACAGGCCGTCGCGGATTGGACGATAAGAGGCGGTGTAGCTGCAAACACCGTAATCTGTGATGACTCAGGGTGCTGTTGTTCGCCCATGACCAGACGAATCGACCAATCGAACGAGCACAAGGACGCTCCCTCGTCCGGCCGCTCCTTGCTGGAGATGGTCACGCCGCTGGCACGCCAGATCAACAGTCTGGACATGGACCGGATCGCAGATGCCTGCGTCGCGAAGATTCCCGCGATCGTAGGATCGACTTTCGCGTCACTGTATGTGCTGGATGAGCCAAACCACATTCTCCATCTGGTCCGCTGCAACCATCCGTTTCCCATCAACAAGATCGTGTCCCTGAATCAGACGCCGCCGTCGCCGATGGTCGTGGCCGTCAAGAGCAAGGAACTGATCCTGACCGGCGACATCGACACGTACAACAGACCGATCATCAAGAAGTCGCAACGGGCATTTGCGGAAAACTACACGACGACCAATTGTGCGATCGTGCCCCTGATCTGTCACGACGGTGTCGTTGGCGTCCTGAATCTGGCGGACAAGGCCCAACCGGCCTCGTTCGATCGGGAAGACATCTCGCTGATCGAGTTGCTGGGGCAGTTGATCGGCGCGTCGATCGGCAATATCAAGCTGTTCGAGAAGATGCAGCGTCAGGCCATGCTGGACGGTCTGACCGGGTTGATGAACCACAGGACCTTCTATGAAGCCCTGGAGCGGGAGTTGTGGCGGTCGCGTCGCTATGGCGGCACGATCTCGATGATCATGGCGGACATCGACAACCTCAAGGCCATCAATGACACCTACGGCCACCGGGCGGGCGACAAGGTCATCCGTGAGATCAGCCGCAGGATCAAGGAGTGCATCCGGCAGATCGATCTGGCGGCGCGCTATGGGGGCGACGAGTTCGGCGTCATCTTGCCGAATACGTCATTGGAAGAGGCCATCCTGGTCTCACAGCGCATTGTCGACGCGGTCGCCTGCTCCTGCGTGTGCTGGCAGAGCGTCCGTGTTCCGCTGTCGATCAGCATCGGTGTGGGTCAGTATGGCGCCGACGCCAATCCTGAGGATATCACCAGTCGGTCCGACCGGGCCCTCTACAGCGCCAAGCAGTCAGGCAAGAACACTGTCTGGGTTTTCGGGTCCGCCGAGAAGCAGTGATCGCGGCGGGCGCAATCTCGCCGGTGCTCCTGGGGCAACGGAGCATCCGAAGAGCCTTGATGATCCCATCACCTCAAGGGCGCATTGCTGTCCCTCTGTCATCGCCGACGGTCTCTCGCGGCTGCACCCGCGAGTCGAGGAGGTGTGAATATGGGAAGACTTGGAGGCTGGGCCTGGGGGGGGTGTTGCAGGCATGGGTGGAGTTTCCCCGCCAGGGCATTGCGATTTCATACACGACCGGCTCCGGCGGCGGCGCTCCGAGGTCCGCCGCCGGGCCGGATGTGATTCTCATGGCTGACGACTGGCGTCGGCCACGGTGTTCGCAGCATGAGGCTACTGGGCCCACACGTGGCAGTAGTTCACACCGCCACAACTGTAGCTGTAGTAGGACATGTAGCCACAGTTGCTCCAGTGCCATGACCAGTGCCAGTTCGGGTTCGGACAGGGACTGGGGCACGGATTCGGGCACGGATTCGGGTTCGGACACGGGTTCGGGTTCGGACACGGGTCCGGGTTCGGACACGGGTTCGGACTGGGACACGGGGTAGGACACAGGCCCCAGTTCGAATAGTGACTGACGCTCATGTAAGAGCTCGAGTAATACATCCCGACATGGCATCCCCATGCGGCCGTGTTGAACGCCAGAACGAGCAGGAGCAGCAAGGCATACTTCTTCATATGACACCTCCTTGTGACGATACGATGTTCCCAACCGCGCGAGTCTCTCCATAGGCTCGCGTGGGTGAGTGCGATCCCTGCGCACTCGATCAGTCCGGTCGGAGCGCAGGTTCCGAACAGTCGACGTTTTGTGTATTTGGTGGCGGTTTACAGACCCTGGGTGCAGGCCACCCGCCGGGCGAACCGTCCTTCCGGACGATGCGCCGCCATAAGCGCCGGGTGAAACGGCCCGTCCACACAGTTGTGGTCCGACGGATTGGATCGCAGCGCGAGCAGGATGTCAGAGACGCCGCTCAGAAGGCGGATCCCAGCCGTGGGCGATGCAGCCGGCCCACGGCTGGGCCGAATCTGCATACCGTGCTCTCGCCACTGCCCATATCCCGTTTGCAGAGTGTCTCGGCGATCACCGCGGCGCGTAGGTGAAACTGGGCCACACCGGGCCGCCATAGACATGGTGGTTGCCGAAGCTCGCGAAGCAACTCCAATCGAGGCAACCGATCTGGCCTTGCTTGGACCAGGCCCCTTGGCAACTGTCGACGCCCATGACGCACACCGGGGCGCACGGACTGCTGTAGAGCAGGCCAGCCTGACCCGCGAAGTCACCAACGATGACGGCCCCGGGACAGGGAGAGGGCGTCGGACACGGACTGGGGGTCGGGCAGCACAGCGGCAGTCCATTGCAGTTGCCGCTGTAGTTGCCGATGCCGAATCCCCATGCACTGGTGCTCATCGCGAGCACCGCCAGCACCAATACGCACTTCTTCATCCTTTACCTCCTTGTAAACTGACATTCCTTTGCATCAGAGCACGACCCTCTCCAGAAGGTCGCTCCGTCCGGACGCACCTGAACCATCCATGCGGCTGCGCATAGGATGCGCTTCACCCATGACTACGATTCTGCGCGGAGACAGAGCGCGTGCGAAAACAGGAGTGTGGTGGAGAAATGTGGCCCATTCAGCATCCCTGCCTCCGTGCCCACGTATCGACTCCAACCGATACTGGAGCTATGCATACACCGCCGGCGTGCGGTTGTCAAGAGAAATCTGGATGTTCTGTGCGTCAATTCGCCTCTATGATCCCGCGCGTCGAGGCGAGCGGTCTGAACGCGGCTTCCCAAGGATCGTCGGTTGTGATAATCTGGGCGGCATCGAGTCTCTCGTAACGCGGTTGGTATGACAGACACAAACGAGTCTCCGTGGGCCATGCGAGTATGGTGGTGACTGATACAACGAATGATCTTGCGATCCACGAAGGTCAAACGAAGAGCCATGAAGGCAGCCCTGGTTTCAAGCTCGGGGTATGTTGGCCCCGACGGCGGATTCTTGTGTTCGCGGGGCTCTCTCTGCTCATCGGTCTGGCGGGCTTGGCGGTGGTTCGGGAATTGACGTACGTGCCGCCGCCCGTCGATGGCAGGTATGAATGGACGCTTCACTTCCCCGGTCCGTCTCCAGGAGCGACCTTCAAGACCGCTCCGGGAGACGATGTTCGCGGGATGCTCGACATCCTGCTGGTCGATGCCGCGGCGGATTGGGGCGGTGTCCTGGAGCAAACGGGGACGATGCGGATCGAGTTGTCCCACATCAGCGCCACTCCGCTTGGCGTGCGGCTGCTGTGGCGGTTCTGGGGACCGAAAGGATCGCCTCCGCCCGATCGGATGGGCCGTTCTCTCCTGGCGATGGAGGTGCGTCGGACGTCGAAAGCGCCGCCTCGATACGAACTGGTACGATTCGGCTCGGGTGGACGCGAAACGGTGACGGGCACGTTCGATGGGTATTCACATGCCGAGGACGCGATCCTCGACGACCTCGCCCGAGTGATGGAGTCTGTTCAGACCGGCCGCGCGGCCGGGTGAACCGGCGCATCATGACAAGATGACTGTTCGAGGCGTGCGGCTGCGCCTTCTTCTTCAGAAAGGATTGACCATGAGGGATGCTACAGGTGCGAAGGCGAGTTGTCTGGTGGTTGCGGCTCTCTTGATATCGCTGCCGGCGCCGGTCGGCAGGGCGAGCACTGTCTCGCCGCGGCTTCGCGGTGCCGACGGAGGGCGCTATCTCGAATACGACGACGGCAGGCCGTTCTTCTATCTGGGCGACACCGCGTGGGAGCTGTTTCATCGTCTCAACCGGGAAGAGGCGGACCGCTACGTGGCCAATCGCGCCGCGAAGGGCTTCACAGTGATTCAGGCGGTGGTCCTGGCCCAGTTGAACGGTCTGACGGACCCGAATCCGTACGGCGACGTGCCGCTGGTCGACAAAGACCCGACACGGCCGAACGAGGCCTATTTCGCCCACGTCGATTACATCGTCAACAAGGCGAACGAGGTGGGCCTGGTCGTCGGGATGCTGCCGACGTGGGGCAGCTACTGGAAGGCGGGATCGGGCCTCTTCAACGCCGAGAATGCCAGGGTCTTCGGACGCTTCCTCGGGCGGCGATACAAGGACAAGTCGATCATCTGGATTCTCGGCGGTGACGAGAACATCCGCAACGACGCCGAGCGGGCCACCATCGAGGCGATGGCGACGGGGCTTCGCGAAGGCGACGGCGGCGGCCATCTGATCACGTACCACCCGCGCGGGCCGGGCCTGTCCTCGGACTACTTCCATAGGGCTCAGTGGCTGGACTTCAACATGTTCCAGTCATCGCACGCGGCGCGGGACCACGACAACGGTCTGTTCGCCGAGCACGACTACCTGCTGGAGCCGGTCAAGCCCACGCTCGACGGCGAGCCTCGATACGAAATGCTGTCGGTGGGATTCTACAATGCCAACGAGGCGCGCAACGTCCGTTTCGATGCCTACGACGTGCGGCAGGCGGCCTACTGGTCGCTGCTGGCCGGCGCGTGCGGGCACACCTACGGACACAGCAGCATCTGGCAGATGTGGCAGCCGGGACGCACGCCGGTCCTCTGGGCCAATGTCCCTTGGTTCGAATCGCTGGACCATCCGGGCGCCTTTCAGATGGGCCTGATTCGCAAACTGTTCGAATCGCGTCCGTTCCGCAAACTCCGGCCGGCGCCGTCGATCCTCGTCAATGCTCCGGATACGGGAGGCGCCAAGGTCCGCGCAGCGCTTGCCTCCGACGGTTCATTTGCCTTCATCTACTCCCCCCGGGGCGAGCCGTTCATGGTGCGCATGAGCGCCATCCGCGGCGCCCGTGTCAAGGCGACGTGGTTCGATCCTCGCTACGGAATCGCCGAGCCGCTGCACACGAGCGACAACGTGGGTTTTCAGACGTTTGTGCCGCCGACGTCGGGACGCGGCGGCGATTGGGTCCTGGTTCTCGATGATGAGGCGGCGAAGTTTCCATCGCCGGGACGGCCGGAGTGAGAGACGATGCCTGCGATGGACTATGAGCGGGTGGCCCGCTTCTACGACAGCTATGTCCAGACGGACATGGATGTCCCGTTCTTCCTGCGGGAGGCGAAGAGGGCCGACGGAGCGGTCCTGGAACTGACGGCCGGCACCGGACGCGTCTCGATTCCCTTGCTGTTGGCCGGGACTGACCTGACGTGCGTGGACAATTCACCGGCCATGCTGGATATCCTGCGTGAAAAGCTTCGAACGGAAGACCTCTCGGCGGAAGTGATCCAGGCCGATATGTGCGCGCTGTCGCTGGACCGGCAGTTCGATCTGATCTTCATCCCCTTTCATTCGTTTGCCGAAATCACAGAAGCCGCCGGGCAGCGACAGGCGTTGTCGCGGATTCACGATCATCTGTCGGATGAAGGGCGGTTCATCTGCACCCTGCACAATCCGCCGGTGCGATTGAACTCGGTGACCGGGCGACGGCGCGAGTTGGGCAACTTCCTGCTTCCGGACGGCAATATGCTCGCCCTGTCCTCTGTGGAGAACTACGATCCCGTCTCGAGAACGGTGACCGGCAGCCAGTGCTACGACGTGCGGTGCTGGGATGGCTCTCTTCTGGCCAGCATGACGGTGGACCTGCACTTCTGTCTGCACTCGCACTACGACTTCCAATCGCTGGCGGAAGCGGCGGGTTTCGTCCCGGCCCATGTATATGGCGACTACTCCTATGGTCCCTTCGAGCCCCAGACGAGTCCCTTCATGATCTGGGTCCTGCGGAAAGCACGAGCGAAGGCAGTGTGATATGGCCGAGCAGCACTATCCGGAACCGACGGTAGGGGCGTTGATCTTCAACGCCCAGGGACAGCTCTTTCTGATGCGCTCGCACAAGTGGCGGGGCAGGTGGGTCGTTCCCGGCGGGCACATCGAGCTGGGCGAGACGATGGAGCAGTCCCTGCGGCGCGAGATCCGCGAGGAGACCAACCTGGAGATTCGCGACATCGAGTTCATCTGTTTCCAGGAGTTCATCCACGACGAGCGGTTCTGGCGGCGCCGGCACTTCATCTTCTTCGATTACGCGTGCCGGACCGATTCGACCCAGGTGCTGCTCAACGACGAGGCGCAGGACTACGTCTGGGTCGACCTCGACCGAATCAACGAATTGCCGGTGGAGCACTACACCGCCGTCGCCATCGGCGAATACCGCAAGCGAAACAGCCGCTGACCTGGCTGGTCGTGGACTTGTCGAGGCCGTGACTCCCACATCGCAAAGAAGTAGACGATTCTGATCGCCGGTGGTATAAAGACAGCGGGTGTCACCGTGCGGCCCATTGGAAGCGGTTGGAGGCAACCGCCCGTGATGTTGCGATG